>NZ_JBWKNG010000008.1:0-254840 GCF_059415465.1 Pseudomonas sp. GW821-FHT10C09 | reverse complement strand
CCTGCTGAACGGGCAGAGCGAATACCAATCGAAAACCAGTTGAGGGCTTCCCCTCAACCATAGAATCTCCCACAGTTGATCTTCGGTGAGCACAAAATCCCTGTGGGAGCGAGCCTGCTCGCGAAGAGGCCAGCCCGGTCACCCCAGAAACTGGAAGATCAACCAAGAATTCGCCCCGCTGATCACCACAAACAATCCCCACGCCAGCACCCGAGTCGGCCAGCGATTGACGAACGTCCCCATCAACTGGCGATCGTTGGTCATGCGAATCAACGGGTACAACGCAAACGGCAACTGCAAACTCAACACCACCTGACTCAACACCAGCAACTTGCCAATCGCACTGTCGCCCATCAGCCAGACCCCGATGAACGCCGGAATCAGCGCCAGCCCGCGGGTGATCAAGCGCCGTTGCCAGCATGGAATCCGCAGGTTCAGGAACCCCTCCATGATCACCTGCCCGGCGATGGTCCCGGTAAAGGTCGAACTCTGCCCCGACGCCAGCAACGCCACGCCGAACAACACGCTGGCCAACGCCCCGCCCACCAGCGGATCCAGCAAGTGATAGGCATCCTGGATATCCACCACATCGGTATGCCCGGTCTTGTGGAACGCAGCCGCCGCGAGAATCAGGATCGCCGCGTTCACCAACAGCGCCAACGCCAGCGAGCCGATGGTGTCGATGCGCGCCAGGTTCACCGCGTCCTGCTTGCTGGCCAGGTCCTTGCCGATCATTCGGGTCTGCACGATCGAGGTGTGCAGGTACAGGTTATGCGGCATCACTGTGGCGCCGAGAATGCCGATGGCCAGATACAGCGGTGCGGCGTCGCCAATCGCCGAGAGTGACGGTGTAAAGCCGCGCGCCACGTCCGGCCAGTAAGGTTTGATCAGCAGCAACTCGACGAAAAAACACACGCCGATGGTGCTCACCAGCACCAGCATGATCGCTTCAAGACGACGGAAACCACGGTTTTGCAGGGCCAGCACCAGCAGCGTATCGAATGCGGTCAAGGCGATGCCGAACGTCAGCGAACACCCGAGCAACAGATGGAATGCCAAGGCACAACCGAGCACTTCGGCGAGGTCGGTGGCGATGATCGAGATTTCCGCCAGTACCCACTGCGTGCGTGCCGTGCGCGTGCTGTAGCGCTCGCGGGACAACTGCGCCAGGTCGCGCCCGGTGGCGATGCCCAGCCGCGAACACAAGCACTGCACCACCATCCCCGCCAGACTCGCCAGCAACACCACAAACAACAGGCTGTAACCAAAGCGCGAACCGGCCTCGATGGCGGTCGCCCAGTTGCCCGGGTCCATGTAGCCGATGGACACCAGTAAACCCGGCCCGGCAAAGCTCAGCACCCGTTTAAAGAATGAAGCGCGCGGATCAACGGGAACGGTGCCGGCCACTTCCGGCGGGCAGAACGGCGCAGTGGCGACTTTGGGTAAACTGAATTTCACGCACACATCCAGAAACAGGTGAGAGGAGGCAGCTTAGACGTTTCACCCGGCACACCCAAGGGCCAGCAGCTTTGTATACAAAATCCGCCAATCCATAGAGCAATTCAGCGCGCACGATGCTAACGTTGCCGCCTCTCTCAGGAAGGAGACGCGTGCGTGCTGATGCTCAAACTGCTGGTGATTCCAGGATTTCTGTTGCTGATTTCCCTGGCCGGTAAACGCTGGGGGCCGAGCGTGGCCGGTTGGCTGTCCGGGTTGCCGGTGGTGGTCGGGCCGATTCTGTTCTTCCTCGCCATCGAGCAGGGCGAAGTGTTTGCCGCCCAGTCGGCGACGGCCGCGTTGTCGGCGATGTTCGCAATGATTGCCTTCTGCGTGACCTATGCCCAGGTTGCCCAGCGCGCCGGTTGGCCGTTGGCGCTGCTGGTGTCGCTGTCCGTCTGGGCCTTGGCAGCCGTCATCCTGTCGCTGATTCCACCGTCCCTGGTGTTTTCGGTCATCGCCGCAGCGACTGCGCTGCTCGCCGCGCCTTACCTGTTTCCCAAAGTGCAGCCGCTGGTGTCCGGCCCGGCGCCGAAGTCCGATAAATTGCTGCTGCGCATGATGGCCGGCGCTCTGCTCACCCTGGCGGTCACGCTACTGGCGAGCACCGTCGGCGAACGCTGGAGCGGCTTGCTCGCGGTGTTCCCGGTATTGGGCAGCGTGATGGCGGTGTTCTCCCAGCAAACCCGGGGCCCGGCGTTTACCGCCGCGTTGCTGCGCGCCACGGCTACAGGCATGTATTCGTTCGCGGCGTTTTGCCTGGTATTGGCCTTGGCATTGCCGTACATCGGGCTGAGCGCGTTTGCCCTCGGCGTCGCGGTGTCCGTGGCGATGCTCGGGGTCACCCGGCAATTGCTGGCACGCCCGGTCAAGCCGACGACCGAGCCTGGACGATCCGCGATCAACCGCTAAGCTCCTTCACAGCTGCGGGCCAGGATGTCGCCCGCTCACCGCGCTGAAGGACCAGACATGAATGACGCCACGCTCCCTGTGCGCTCTGCCCGCTCAGCCACCGCCGTGGGCGTTGTCGCCATATTCCTCTGGTCCTGCCTCGCGCTGCTGACCACCCTCACCCAAGGTATTCCCCCGTTTCAGCTGATGACGCTCGGTTTCGGCGTGGCCTTCGCGGCGAGCGTGGTGATTCTGGGGCGACGCGGCATCGCCGGCTTCAGCAGCTGGCGACAACCCTGGGCCGTTTGGGCGACCGGGTTCAGCGGAATCTTCGTCTATCACGCGCTGTATTTTTTCGCGCTCAAAGCCGCCCCGGCGGCCGAGGCCAGCCTGATCAACTACCTCTGGCCACTGTTGCTGGTGTTGTTGTCGGCGTTCTCGGCCGGGGAAAAGCTGCACAAGCGACAGATGCTCGGCGCGCTGCTGGGGCTCGCCGGCACAGCGTTCATCATGCAGCAACACGCACCGGCGGCGGGTGCGGCGATGCCAGTGGCCGGATATCTCGCAGCGTTTGGCTGTGCGCTGATCTGGGCGGTTTATTCAGTGTTCAATCGACGTTTCAGCGAAGTGCCCAGCAACACCATCGGCGGTGTCTGCGGGCTGGTGGCCATCGGCGGGCTGATCTGCCATCTGCTGTTTGAAACCACGGTCTGGCCGGATGCCGGTCAATGGGCCGCCATCCTCTGCCTGGGCCTGGGACCGGTGGGCCTGGCGTTTTTGGCCTGGGACCACGCCACCAAGCACGGCAGTCTGGCGACGTTGGGGGCGCTGTCCTATCTGGCGCCGCTGATTTCCACGCTGCTGTTGATCACCGTGGGCGACAGTCAGGCCGGTCCGATCCTGATCGTGCCCGCGCTGTTGATCATCGGTGGCGCGGTGATTGCCACCACGCGATCCTCCGAGAAAGCTCTCACAACACGTTCGATACCATCGAACGAGTAGAGCAAAAACCTCGTACGTCAATCGAACGGGTTTCCCGCAACATCAGCCTCAGTTCACAACCCACCCGACTGAGGCCTACACCATGAAATTCTTTTTCCACCCTTCGCCAAACCCGATGAAAGTTGCCCTGCTGCTTGAAGAGCTGCAAACGCCTTACGAATTAATCGGCGTCGACACCTTCAAGGGCGAGCAACACCTGCCAGCCTTTTTGGCGATCAATCCAAATGCCAAGGTTCCAGCACTCGTTGACGGTGATGCCACCGTGTTCGACTCCCAGGCGATCCTGCTGCACCTGGCGCAAAAACATCAGCGTTTCCTGCCGACCACCGCTGCCGGTAATGCCGAACTGCTGTCGTGGCTGATGTTCATCGCCACCGGCCTGTCGCCGTTCTCGGGCCAAGCCGTGCACTTCCTGCACCACGCGCCGGAAGACCTGGCTTACGCGAAAAACCGTTACCTGAAAGAAGTGGAACGTCACTACCGCGTACTCGACCAGCGTCTGGCCGACCATCAATATCTGGCCGGCGACACCTACAGCATCGCCGACATGGCGCTCTGGGGCTGGGCCAACTACGCGCCGTACATCCTCGGTGAGAACGGCCTGGCGGCGTACCCGAACGTCAAGCGCCTGTTCGACGAAATCAGCGCCCGCCCGGCCGCTCAACGTGCCCACGGCTTGAAAGAGAAACTGGTGCTCAAGGCCGAGTTCGACGAAGAAACCCGTCGCAACCTGTTCCCGCAAAACCAGGCCTGACGGTCAAATCCAACTCCAAACCACCGCCATGCTGGAATGCTTCACAACGTCCATGGGATGATCGCCCTCAAAGCGCGATCATCCCTGGAGTTTTTTGCATGTCACTGTTGAGTAAAAAAGCCGTTGCCCTGTTGCTGACGGCGGTTGCCAGTCTGGGCGCGTTCAATGCACAGGCCGCCAAGGCCACGGCCACCGCGCCTTCGTCCTCGCAGAAAGTCTCGATGCTGGGCGGCAAGTTCACCTTCTCCCTGCCCAAGGGCTTTACCGCCAACACGCTGCCGGCCAGCCCGTCGGGCGCCAGCGGCACCATGTACACCAACGAAACCACCAAGACCGTGGTGATCGCCGCGGAAAACAACCTGCCGGCCGACGTTACCGTCAAAGACAACGACGGCGCGTTTCTCGACGGTACGGCCGCCGATTTCGAAGCCGCACAACGCAAGGCCCTGCCGGATTTCAACAAACTCAGCGAAAAAAGCCTGACGCAGAAAGCGTCAGGCCTGGGGCTGCGTCAAGTGGACAGCACCGCCACCCAGGGTGGCGGCATGACCCTCAACACCACGCTGATGGCGGCGTCGGGTAATCGCATGGCGGTGGTTCAGGTGATTTCCCGTCCGGGAGACATGGCTGCCCACGAAACGCTGATCAAACAAATCGTCAGCGGCAAGTAAGCCTCAAGGGTTGAGGTGCTGCAGCCAGGCGTTCAAATCGACAATCTCGGCCTCACTGATGTTGTGGCCGAGTCCTTCGTAGCCATGAAACTCAGGCTTGAGGGACAGGCTCTTCAACAGGGTGTCAGCATCTGTACCGTCCTTGTACGGCAGGCGGTTGTCCTCTTTGCCATGACCGATGAAGATCGCCAGCTTCTGGCGACTTTCATCCGGTTTGAGCGCGGATTTGAGCACCGGTAGAATCCGCCCGCTCAACGCCGCAATCCCGCCGACCGCCTCGGGGTGACGCAACGCCACTTCGTAAGACATGATCGCGCCCTGGCTAAACCCCACCAGGAACACCTTGTCCGGTTCGGTGTGATATTTCTTCGCCGCTTGGGCGATGAAATCCAGCAGCACCTGGCCGCTGGTCTTCAAGTCGCCAGTCTTGCCGTTATAGGCGCCCTCGCCCTTCTTGGTAAACCACTGGTAGCTGCCCTCTTCCAGGGTCATCGGCGCCCGCACTGACAGGTAGGTGTACGTCGCGGGCAGATCATCCTTGATACCGAACAGGTCCTGCTCGTTGCTGCCGTAACCGTGGAGAAAAATCACCAGTGGCTGGTGTTGCGACTCAGGGTTGGCTTGTTCCAGGTACTTGAGGGGCAGATCGGTTTGCAGCGGGGTTTGAGCGTGGACCGCGGCGGATGCCAGCAGCGTCAGCATGGCGAGAAATTTCAACATTGGCCTTCCTTTACAGAAACAGGATTCGGGGGTGAGCCTAGCACTGTGGAACCTGCCGGGGGATTTTGGGTGTTGCTGATGCCGCCTTCGCGAGCAGGCTCGCTCCCACAGTAGAAATGCATTCCTTTGTGGGAGCGAGCCTGCTCGCGAAGAGGTCCTTGATGACAGTGAAGAGCCTCAGTCGTTGATCAACTTCCCAACCCGAATCGGCTCACGCCCCGCCACTTTCGCCTGCCACGTCCCCGGCTGCGTATACCGCCCGCGATCAATCGCAAACAACACGCCGCTGGTCCCGGCGCGCACGGTGGTCGCCCGGTCATTCAACGGGTCGACCACTTCAAACAGTGCATCGCCACGCTCCACCCACTCACCGGCATCGCGCAGGAAACTCACCACCCCGTGATGCGGCGCGAACAGGTACTCGGTGCCTTCGAACGGCATGCCTTCACAACATTCGCCCGGCGCCGCAGGCCAGTCGCCCTTGATAAAACCCTGTTCGGCCAGGAAGCCGAGGATGGCCTCGCAGTTGGCCTGCGCCTGATCCACCCGCGTGTCGCCCATGCTCCCCAACTCCAGCGTCGTCGCCAGGTTGGCCGGGGGAATAGCCGCCTCGGGAAATGCCCGCGCCAGACGCAGCCACGGCGAAGAACAGGACTCATCGAACGAGCTGCCGCCGGAATCTTCACACAACAACGCGACGCCCGCCTTCAGCCGCGCCGCCAGGGATTGCCACTGCGGCCAGTGCTGCGGCAAGGCATAAATATGAATCGCCGCGTCAAAATCGCAATGCAGATCGAGGGTGATGTCGGCATCGCACGCATGGCGCAACAGCAAACGGTGCATGGCTTCCAGTTGCGAGGCCGGTGCCGGCAAGCCATCGAGCACCTGGCCCATGGTCTGGCGAATCAGCGCGATGTTGGCCTGTGCATCGTCGCCCAATTGGTCCCCGATCAACGCGGCCACTGGTGCGCTGAGCTCGACAAACGAGCGGTTGAAATTCTTGCCGCTGCCCAATTCGAAGCGGCCCATGTGGCTGCCCTGCAGGTGCTGATCGAGGCCGATCGGGTTGGCCACCGGCACCAGTTCAATCACGCCTTGCAGTTGGCCTTGGGTTTCGAGTTCGGCCAGGCGTTTCTTCAACTCCCACGCCGTGCGCATACCCGGCAGTTCGTCCGCATGCAGGCTGGCCTGGATGTAGACCTTGCGCGTGCCCGTGCCGTAGCGAAATACGCTGAGGGTACGTTCGGTGCCCAGGTGGCTCCAGGGCAGTGAATGGTCGATGCGTTGCATGGGTAAACTCCTGAAATCTGAACGGTGAAAATCACCCACAGGGTTCTCTGTTGCTAGAGAATGCACAAAAAAAATGGCAACCGCGTCAACGGTTGCCACTTTTTTGAACGGCGTGATTACTCGCCGTAAACGTCAAACTTGAAGTACTTGTCCTGCACTTGCTTGTACTTGCCGTTGGCGCGGATCTCTGTGATCGCCGCGTTGAACTGCTCGGCCAGGGCGGTATCGCCTTTGCGCACGGCAATGCCGGCGCCGCCACCGAAGTACTTCGGATCGTTGTATTCAGGGCCTACGAAGGCGAACCCTTTACCTTCTTTGGTTTTCAAGAAGCCGTCGTCGAGGTTGACCGAGTCGGCCAGCAGCGCGTCAACGCGACCGGCGACCATGTCC
Organism: Pseudomonas sp. GW821-FHT10C09; assembly: GCF_059415465.1. Classification (NCBI taxonomy): domain Bacteria; kingdom Pseudomonadati; phylum Pseudomonadota; class Gammaproteobacteria; order Pseudomonadales; family Pseudomonadaceae; genus Pseudomonas; species Pseudomonas sp. GW821-FHT10C09. The sequence goes on along the minus strand of NZ_JBWKNG010000008.1, from coordinate 247,625 downwards.
AGGTTGGCTTCCTGCTGGGAACCGTAGCGAACCAGTTCGATTCCGGCCGGCACCAGCACTTCAGTGGCGAAGCGGTCGTGGGTACTGGCGCGCAGCACACCGACTTTCTTGCCTTTGAGATCGGTCAGCGGGTCCTTGACGTCGGTGCCTTCCTTCATCACGAAGCGCGCCGGCGTGTGGTAGTACTTGATGGTGAAATCGACGTTCTTCTTACGGTCGTCAGTGATGGTCATGGACGACAGGATCGCGTCGATTTTCTTCACTTTCAGTGCCGGGATCAGGCCGTCGAATTCCTGCTCGACCCACGTACACTTCACTTTCATCTGCTCGCACAGCGCATCGCCGATGTCCACGTCGAAACCGGTCAGTTTGCCGTCGGGGGTTTTCATCGAGAATGGCGGGTAACCGGCTTCAATACCGATGCGGATCGGCTTGGCGTCTTCGGCCACAGCGGTCAGGGACAACATCGACAGTGCCAGGGCACCGAACATCACTAGCTTTTTCATTTATAACTCCCGTGTGCGGAGGCTTTTATTGGCAGCTTACGATTGGCTTTCGGCCGGTGAGAACCGAAGTGGCCGGCAGTCTAGAGTGGCTTCAAATGGGCAAATTGTGTTTAAGCGACAAATACTTACAGAAAAGTGGCTCACGTGATGGAGTCTCTTGAAGTGTGCGCCACGGCGGTGCACAGACTGTAGGACAAGTCCTTTTATCAGGCAAAACCTACACACAAATACGACAGGGAATCCTGATGCCAACATTGAACCTGATCCAGCACCACCCCGCCGAAGGGCCGGGTGCGATTGCTGACTGGGCCACGTCCCGAGGCCTGACGCTAAACGTTTTTCGCGCCGACCTCGGCCAATTGCCGCCCGTGAGCGCGACACCGGTGATTGTGTTGGGTGGGCCTTATGAATCCAACGCCGGGCCGACCTGGCTGGAAGCCGAACGGCAGTGGCTTGCGGGCAGTCTGGATCAGGGCGCTCCGGTTTTTGCGATTTGCCTCGGGGCGCAGTTGCTGGCGTTGAGTCTGGCCGGACAGGTGCGGCGGATGGCTCAAACCGAAACCGGCTGGACTGAGGTGACGTTCGCCGATGGCCAGCGGTTGAAGGTGCTGGAGTGGCACGAAGACGCGATCGACCTGCCGCCGGGAGCGCAACTGCTCGCCAGCAGTGTGCAATGCGCACAGCAGATGTATCAGGTGGGGTCGACGCGGGTGGGGTTACAGTTCCATCCGGAGTGGAATGCCGAGTCGGTGGCGATGCTCAATGAGCACTTTGGTGAGGAATCGCCGTTGCCTCGGGGTGAACAGGACAGCCCCGCCTACACCGCCGTTTATGACTGGTTGCAGGCGACGCTGGATGGGTGGTGGACGGCGTCCTCAACCCTTCGCTGAACATCAGGCTTCGGGTGGTTCGAGGGGCTTTTTGTGGCGAGGGAGCTTGCTCCCGCTGGGTCGCGGAGCGGCCCCAAAACCGGTACCCGCAGTGCATCAGGCATACCGCGTCCTTCTCGATTACGACTGCTTCGCAGCCGAGCGGGAGCAAGCCCCCTCGCCACAGGTGTTCTGTGTTGCTTGAATTTCAGCATTCGCAGCCAATGACGGCGCTCGCCGGACGCTGCACCACCGTGCTCAACTCAAACCCTTCATCCAGCCACCCCGTCACCCCGCCGATCATTTCCTTGACCGGGTAACCCAGCGCCGCGAGTTTCACGGCGGCCTTGTTGGCGCCATTGCAATGCGGACCCGCGCAATACACCACGAATAAACTGCTTTTCGGGTAAGCCGCCAGGCCTTCAGCGGTCAGCAATCGCCCCGGAATGTTGATCGCACCCGGCACATGGCCGCGCTCGAACGCCAGCGGACCACGCACGTCCACCAGCACAAAATCCACCTCGCCGGCCTGTTGGCTGCCGTGGACGTCGGAACAATCGGTCTCGAAGGTCAGACGGTTACTGAAATGCATCAGGGCAATGGCCGAAGGGGCGGCGGGAATTTCGCGAACCAGGCTGGTCATGGGCTGTACTCCGTAGTGTGTGGGTGTGAGAAGACTTTATCCGCCCGCCACTTGCCGCTACAGTGGCGCACAAGACACTCACCGGGAACTTTCCGCCAAATGCAGCCTAACCCTGGATTGGTCGCGATTCTGGCCTACGACGGCCTCTGTACTTTCGAATTCGGCATTGCCGTGGAGATCTTCGGCCTGGCGCGGCCGGAGTTCGACTTCCCGTGGTACGAACACCGGATTATTGCCGTTGACCAAGGCCCGATGCGCGCCATGGGCGGCATTCAGGTGCTGGCCGATGGCGGCATGGAGCTGCTCGAAGACGCCCGGACCATCATCATTCCTGGCTGGCGCGACCGTAATGCGCCGGTGCCCGAACACCTGCTCGACGCCTTGCGCAAAGCCCATGCCCGAGGCGCACGATTGCTGTCGATTTGCTCCGGGGTGTTTGTGCTGGCGGCGACCGGTTTGCTCGACGGTCACAGCGCTACCACCCATTGGCGCTACACCAGTGAGCTGGCTGAACGTTTTCCGCACATTCTGGTGGACCCGCAGGTGTTGTATGTCGACTCCGGGCAATTGATTACCTCGGCCGGCAGCGCGGCGGGCATCGATGCCTGCCTGCACCTGGTGGCGCGGGATTTCGGCACGCAGGTGGCGAACTCGGTGGCGCGACGGCTGGTGATGTCGCCGCAACGTACCGGCGGTCAGGCGCAGTTTATTCCAACGCCGGTCAGCCCGACGCCACGCAGTGACGTGTCACGCGTCATGCAATGGGCGCGGGAGCGCTTGCACCAACCGCTGGAGGTTCGTGAACTGGCGAGTGAAGCGGCGATGAGTGAACGGACGTTTTTGCGCCGGTTTACCGAAGCCACCGGGATACCGCCCAAAGCGTGGTTGCAGCATGAGCGATTGGCCCGGGCCCGAGAGTTGCTGGAGAGCACCGGGTACAACACCGATCAGATTGCCGAGCAGTGCGGGTATCGCTCGGTGGAGAGTTTTCGGGTGGCATTTCGGGGAGTGGTGGGTGTGCCGCCGTCGGTGTATCGGGAGCGGTTTGGGCGTGGGGTCATCGCTACTTTTTGAGCAGTATTTGAAGGCCCCTTCGCGAGCAGGCTCGCTCCCACACTGGATCTACGGTGCACCACCATCCACGGTGGGAGCGAGCCTGCTCGCGAAGGCGTCAGCCCAAACACCACTGATCTCAAGGCTTACGCAGCAAGTAGGTATCCATAATCCACCCATTCGCCAATCGAGCCGCCTTGCGCACCCGCTCAATCTCATCCGCGACTTCTTCAAGCGTGCCGCTGATCAAAATCTCATCCGGTGTGCCCAAATAAGCCCCCCAATAAATCTGGGTCTGCGGATCGGCCACCTGACGGTAGGCATCCTGGGCATCCAGCATCACCACCACACTGTCCGCCTCACTCACCTGCCCCGCCGCCAACCGGCGCCCGGTGGTAATTTCAATCGAGCGACCAATGCGATTGAGCGGCACTTTATGGCGCGCCGCCAATGCCTGGACGCTGGTGATGCCGGGGATCACCTCAAACTCGAACACACAGCGACCCATCGCCAGGATCGCCTGCAAAATGCGGATCGTGCTGTCGTACAACGCCGGGTCGCCCCACACCAGGAAACCGGCGCACTGCTCGTCAGTCATTTCCTCGTTGATCAGCCGTTCGAAGGTCAATTGCTTGGCGAGGTTGAGGTCTTCGACGCTTGTCGTGTAGTCCACTTCACCGCGCTCACGCTCAGGGCTGTGGGCCTCGACGAAGCGATAGTCGTGATCGGTGATGTAGCGTTCGCAGATCTCGCGACGCAGGTCGATCAGCGAGTCTTTGTCCTGGCCCTTGTCCATCAGGAAAAAAACATCAACGAGATTCAGCGCCTTCACGGCCTGCATCGTGATGTAGTCGGGATTGCCGGCCCCGATGCCGATGACCAACAGTTTTCTCATCACAGCACACCTTGGGCATCAGTGCCGAGCAAGCGCAGGCGCCAGCGGCCGGTGAACCGCAACTCAATGGCTGACAACGGTTCAACGTCGATCTGGTTGAACGCCGCACCTTGTAATACGTGGGTTAGCGCAGCGCGTATGACAAACGGATGGGTGATCGCAACGACGTGCCCCGGTGTTGCCTCGAGGGTGTGCAGCCACTGCGCCACGCGCTGCCCCAGTTGCGCCACTGACTCACCGCCATGCGGGGCCGAGGTCGGGTCATCGAGCCAGGCCTGGAGCGCCTCGGGTTCTGACGCTTGCAGATCATCAATGCGCACGCCCTGCCACTGTCCGAAGTCGCAATCGCTCAATGCGGCCACCACTTCAACCTCATCACCAAACAATGTGGCCGTTTGCCGGGTGCGCAATTCCGGACCGCAGAGCAAACGCGGCGTCCCTTTGAACGCGTGACGACGCGAACCCTTCGCCGATTGCCAATCCATTTCCAACGGTTCGTTCGTAGGAAAACGCGCCAATTTCTGTGCGACGGTTCGCGCGTGACAGATCAAGGTCAAACGGGTTGTTTGCACGGATGAACACCCTGTCGATGAAACGGATAACGGCAACGCGCCGACGGTATGTGCCTGATTGTGCCGCAAGAAGCCCGGTTCAGGGCGTTTCGTTTCAACCAGCCCACACCGCTTGCCCGCCTGATGAGGCAGTGTAATTCGGCAATCTCCGACATGGATTCTGGCGATTGCCTACAAGCTCTGTCGAATTCCATGTAGCTCCTTTAGCACGCGGTTTACGCCCTGTTTTCGGGCTCAAAAAAGGCGTGGAAAAATTCACTAGACTTGTAGGCTCGGCTACATAAATACTGCTTTCGCAATTTGAAATGAAACCGACACCGCCATCCAGCAGGAGCCCGGATGCCCACCTTCAGAGACCTGATCACCGACGCCGGCCTGGAGCTGACGTCGTCGGAACGCAAGGTCACACGCGCCTTGCTGGCCCCGTACCGGCGTAACGAGCTCGTCCCTCCCTTGCAACCACGTACCCACCTGCAACATGTCCATCTGCGCTGGCCCCGCCTGATTACGCGCCCTCCCTGCGCCATAGCCTTGGGACTGGTCTACTTCTTTTTGTTCAACAAAACCGGCCCCCGTACGGTGCTGTCCGAGCCGGGCAACGGCTGAAAATAAAAAGGGCGGCGTCTGACAAAAAATCAGGCGATCGCTGCTTTAACGCGTGGAAACCGACAGTGATAGTCAGGTTCGGAACACATCGCCGAACCCTTTGATACAGGAGTACATCCATGCTGGTCTTACGCCCAGTCGAGTTAACCGACCTGCCCCAGTTGCAACAACTGGCGCGCGACAGTCTGGTGGGCGTCACGTCGTTGCCGGACGACACCGAACGCCTGCGCCTGAGGATTATCGAATCCTGCGCCTCATTCGAAAAAGACGTCGAGGCACAGGGCCCGGAAAATTACTTCTTTGTGCTGGAGGACCTGACGGTCAAGCGCCTGGTGGGGTGTTCGGAGCTTCTGGCCACCGCCGGGTGCAACGAGCCGTTCTACAGTTTGCGCAACCGTAATTTCACCAGCGCTTCCCGGGAACTGAACATCGAGCATGGCGTGCCGGCGCTGTCGTTGTGCCAGGACCTCAACGGGCACACCTTGCTGCGCGGCTTTCACATTGATAGCCCGCTGGTACGCACGGCATTTTCGGAGCTGCTGTCACGGGCACGGCTGTTGTTCATCGCAGCTCATCCACAGCGCTTTGCCGACGCGGTGATCACCGAAATCGTCGGCTACAGCAGCGATGAGGGGCAATCGCCGTTCTGGGATGCGGTGGGCAAACACTTTTTCGACCTGCCGTATACCGAGGCTGAACGGCTGTGTGGCCTGGAAACCCGGACCTTCCTCGCCGAACTGATGCCTCAGTACCCGATTTACGTGCCGATGCTGCCCCAGGCGGCACAGGACTGCATTGGCCGGATTCACCCGGACGGCCAGGAGGCCTTCGATATTCTTGAGCGCGAAGGCTTTGAAACCAACAGCTACATCGACCTGTTCGACGGTGGCCCGACCCTGTATGCCCGCACCTCGAAGGTGCTCTCCATCGCCCAAAGCCAGACAGGCACGGTGCAACTTCGCTCATCCATCGATGCACGCGGTCGCTACCTGGTGAGCAACGATGCGCTGGAAGGCTATCGCGCGATCGTCGTCGAACTGGATGTTGTCACCGGGCAACCGGTGGGGTTGAGCGCCGAGATGTGCCAGGCCCTGAACGTGACCGATGGCAGCCCGATCCGGCTGATCGCCTTGTGAGCATCACCCGGCCCCGTGCCCAACGACAGCGCCCGAACTGGCGCGAAGAAGGAGCTGCATCATGATTGTCCGCCCGGTTCGCGTCACCGACCTGCCCGCCTTGATGGATCTGGTGCAACAGGCCGGCCCCGGGTTCACCACCCTGCCGGCCAACGAGGACCGCCTGGCACACCGGGTGCGCTGGGCCCAGCGGACATTCGCCGAACAGGTCGAACGTGCAGATGCCGATTACCTGTTTGTGCTGGAAGATGACGATCAGCAAGTGGTCGGCGTCAGTGCAATGGCCGGCGCCGTGGGCCTGCGTGAACCCTGGTACAACTATCGGGTGGGGCTGACGGTCAGCGCTTCGCCGGACCTTGGGATTGCGCGGCAGATTCCGACCTTGTTCCTGAACAACGAAATGACCGGCCAATCGGAGCTGTGCTCGCTGTTCCTGCGCCACGATCAACGCCAGGGTACGAACGGCCGGTTGTTGTCGCTGGGACGGTTGCTGTTCGTTGCCGAGTTCCCGCAATTGTTCGGCGACAAGCTCATCGCCGAGCTGCGTGGCAGCGCCGACGAGCACGGCTGTTCACCGTTCTGGGACAGCCTGGGCCGGCACTTTTTCAAAATGGAATTCAGCCACGCCGACCACCTGTCGGGGCTGGGCAACAAATCGTTCATTGCCGAACTGATGCCGCGCCAACCTCTCTACACCTGCCTGCTGACTGAGCAGGCCCAGGCGGTGATCGGCAAAGCTCACCCGAACACCGAACCGGCGATGAAAATCCTCAATGCCGAGGGTTTTGCCCACCAGGGCTATATCGACATCTTCGACGCCGGGCCGGTAATTGAAGCGCCGGTGGCGAAAATCCGCACCGTGCGCGATAGCCAGGCGCTGGTACTGACGATTGGTACACCCGACGAACAGGCCCCGGTGTGGCTGATCCACAACCGCCGACTGGAGAACTGCCGCATCACCGTCGCCAAGGCGCGCATGGTCGGCAACAGCCTGGTAGTCGACCGCCTCACCGCCAAACGCCTGCAACTGCAACCCGGCAACTCCGTGCGGGCGGTGCCTTTGTTGAAGCAACAGCAGCAGGCGGTGGCTGCCTGATCGCCCGACACCTGTGGCGAGCCCCCTCGCCACAGGGCACATCGTCCGGCCAGTACAAATTCGTCATCATCTTCCCCTCGTCCGCGTGATAGCCTTTTGTTCCTTCGGCGTTGACACTTTTGCTCAAGCCCTTCCATTCCAATTGCAGTGGTGGAACTCGTATGTCCAGGCTTTCCCATCAAGATTTGCGCCGTAACTTTCGCGAACTGTTCGCTTCCAACACCTGCTACCACACGGCTTCGGTCTTCGACCCGATGTCGGCCCGCATTGCCGCTGACCTGGGTTTTGAAGTGGGGATTCTGGGCGGCTCCGTCGCATCGTTGCAGGTGCTGGGCGCCCCCGACTTTGCGTTGATCACCCTCAGCGAGTTTGCCGAACAGGCCACCCGCATTGGCCGTGTGGCGCAATTACCGGTCATCGCCGACGCCGACCATGGCTACGGCAACGCGCTCAACGTGATGCGCACCATCGTCGAACTCGAACGCGCCGGCATCGCTGCGCTGACCATCGAAGACACCTTGCTGCCGGCACAATTCGGCCGTAAATCCACCGACCTGATTGGGGTCGCGGAAGGCGTCGGCAAGATCCGCGCCGCGCTGGAAGCCCGGGTTGATTCGGAAATGGCGATCATTGCCCGCACCAATGCCGGCATCCTGCCTATCCAGGAAATCATCAGCCGCACCCAGCAATACCAAGCCGCCGGGGCGGACGGTATCTGCATGGTGGGCGTGCAAGACTTTGATCAACTGGAAAAAATCGCCGAACACCTGAGCGTGCCGCTGATGCTGGTCACCTACGGCAACCCGGCGCTGCGCGACGACAAACGCCTGGCCGAACTGGGCGTGCGCGTGACCATTGATGGGCATGGCGCTTACTTCGCGGCGATCAAGGCGACGTACGACAGCTTGCGCGAGCAACGGCAGATCTTTACCCAGGCGTCAGACTTGAGCGCTACGGAGCTGACGCATACGTACACGCAGCCTGAGGATTACATTCGTTGGGCGGAAGAGTTTATGCGTGTGAAGGAGTGATGGTTTAACCCGTTTAGCTGGATTGCCTGTTATGGCCCCTTCGCGAGCAAGCCCGCTCCCACATTTAATATCCAGTGAACACAGCATCTGTGCATGACAGCGATTCAATGTGGGAGCGGGCGTGCTCGCGAAGGGGCCGGTTGCAACACCGCTAAATTGCAGCCTTGAACCCTTCCTCCCGCTGCAACGCCCGCGCCCGGATCACATCCAGAATCGCGCACCCTTCTCGCATCAGCAGATGCACCGCCCCGGTCACACGCGTCAGATCACAGTCTGAAATACCTTTGAGGCCAAGGCTCGACAAGGTGTCCGCCAGATCACGAACCACGGTAAAGCGATGCGCCGCGCAGGCTGCGAGGTCGCTGAGTTCTTTGTGGGTATTGATGAAGAGCACCGGATCTTCGGCGTCGTAGGTGTCGATGGGGAGATAACGGGGCATTACTTGGTCTTGCATTGTTGTAACTCCTGTAATTTGAGCAACCACCGTTTCGCGGCCAAACGAAGGTGGCAGCCGTACGCGGGTTGGCCGACCGGGTACAGGAACCGGCACACCCGAAGGTGTCCCACGCACAGCCGCCATAACACGATGTGTCAGGCGCTTATCGCCTGAACGGTGTTTGGTAGCTGGACGTTCCTGTATCCGACCGACCAAGGTCGTTCGCGGTAATTTCCGCGAGCCCGAACTATAGGGGTCGATACCGAAACGCGGCAACAGGGTACGTTGTAGGAAACGTCTTGGAAAGTTGTGCGCCACATGATGATCGTTGCCCGATGATGGGAGAAGCGCTATTTCACCGACACCCAAAAACCCTTGTGGCGAGGGAGCTTGCTCCCGCTGGGCCGCGAAGCGGCCCCAAAGAATGGGCCTGCTGCGCAGTCCAGCGGGAGCAAGCTCCCTCGCCACAGGGGGGAAACGGTGCGGCTTACTGCTTGGTCAACTCCATAATCATCCGCGACAACAAGTAGATCCTCGGCGCCACGCTTTCTACCTCGGCGTACTCTTCAGGCGTATGGATATTGCCGCCGACAATCCCGAACCCATCCAGCGTCGGCGTGCCCACACCCGCCGAAAGACTGGCATCCGCCGCCCCACCGCTGCCTTCCTCGGTCAACTTGCGGCCAATCTCGCCGTAAATGCCCTGCGCCATGGCCATCAACCGATCGGACTCCGCCGTCTGCGGCATCGGCGGTAACCCGCGCTGAAGGGTGGTGGTGACTTCGGTATCCGCAATCAACTTGTCCTTGGAAACCCGCGCCAGGTCCTTCTCGATCCGGTCGAATTCTTCCGGCACCGCGGCCCGCACGTCAGCCTTGGCCGTGGCCTGGTCCGGGATCACATTGGTGCGGTCGCCCGCCTTGAGCACGGTGAAATTGATGGTGGTTTTCTTCTCTTCATCGCCCAGCTTGCCGAGTTGCAGAATCTGATGCGCGACTTCCATGGCCGCGTTGCGTCCCAGTTCCGGCGCGACACCGGCGTGAGCGGCTTTGCCTTTGACTTCCACCACCGCCGTGGCGCTGCCTTTGCGCCACACCACCAAACCATCCGCCGGACGACCCGGTTCGAGGTTGAGGGTCACGTCGTGGGCCTTGGCGGTTTTCTTGATCAGATCAGTAGCGACGTCGGAGCCGGTTTCTTCACTGGCGTCGAGCAGGAACGTGATCTGCGCGTAGTCCTTGAAGTCGAGGTTTTTCAGGACTTTCAGCGCATAGATCCCGGCGACGATGCCGCCCTTGTCATCCATCACGCCCGGCCCATAGGCGCGGCCGTCCTTGATGTGGAACGGGCGCTCGGCAGCCGAGCCTTCCTTGAACACGGTGTCCATGTGCGCCATCAGCAGGATTTTCGCCTTGCCGGTGCCTTTCAGCGTCGCGATCACGTGGCTGCTTTTATCGGGTGTATTGGGCACCAACTCGATGGTGGCACCGAGCTTTTTCAGCTCGTCGATGGCGATATCACGCACTTGCGTCAGGCCGGGCTCATAGCCGGAACCGGAGTCGATGTTGACCAGCCGTTCCAGCAGCTTCAGGGCTTCACCCTTATATTGCTCGGAATCGGCGAGGACTTGTTTGTGCGGTTCGGCGAAGGCTGCAGGAGCGAAGGCGCCGAGGGCGATGGTCAGACTGGAGACCAGCAGGGAGCGAGGGAGATTGAGCGTCATGAATCGGTCCTTGTTTCGTGTCGGAGTCAAAAACACCCTACCTGACAACGACCCAAGGCTCTAGACCGAATGCGACACACACGAACCCGTGGCCGAAGATTACTGGGGGGATTGCTCTCACATTGGATCTGGGTGAACACACAGATCCATGCACCCGCGATCAACTGTGGGAGCGAGCCTGCTCGCGAAAGGGCCGTCACATTCAAGATGTATATCGCCTGATACACCGCTTTCGCGAGCAGGCTCGCTCCCACAGGGGAATGGTCGTGAAGGGTCAGACCGGGTCGAGCAGTTCGCGATATGGCTTGTCATTGGTGCGGCAGATCACACGATTGCGGCCCGTGGTCTTGGCTTCATACAACGCCTGATCCGCATCGTTGAGCCATAAAGTCGCATCGGTATGCGCCGTACTGAAAGCCGCCAAACCAATACTCAAACTGACTTTCAACGCCGGGTTCTGCTCGTAACCCAACGTGGCAAAGCGGTCGCGCAGGGCTTCCATCGTCGCGGCGGCGCTGTTCAACGGCATGTCCGGCAGGATCACGCAGAACTCGTCGCCGCCATAACGCCCGGCGACATCGGCGACGCGCAGGTTCTGCTTGAGCATTTTGCTCAACTGGCGCAACACGATATCTCCGGCGACGTGGCCGTAGGTGTCATTGATTGCTTTGAAATGGTCGATGTCGATCAGCGCAATCGCCCCGCCCTGCTGCAGGCGTTGGCAGCGCTGGAACTCGACTTCAAGTTGATCCTTCCAGGCGCCATGGTTCAGCAGGCCGGTCAGGCTGTCGGTACGGCTCAGGGCCAGCAACTCGCGCTTTTGCAGACCCAGGGTGGTGGCCTGACGGAAGCAGATCCAGCCCAGCGCCATGGGATACAGGATCAGCAGGGGCATGCAGGCGAACATCTGCAACGGCGTTGTCGAAGGAATGAAAGCCGGGGTAAACGCCAGCCACCCCACCCCCATCCCGAGGATCTGCGCGACGGTGCCCACCAGCAGGAATCGCATGCCGCCGATGGCGACATTGTTCATCGCCATCATCGACAGCGTTGCAACGCTGGGCAGTGGATTGAATTGCATGGCCGCCACCCAGAAACCGCCGAGAAAGGCGTCGACCAGGATGTTGCGGTGCTCGGCGTGAAACGGCACCTTGGCCCGACGCGCCCACTGATAGGCAACGTGCGGCCACAACACGCCGTTGAACAGCATCAGCCCCCACACCCACGGAGCAGGGTCGAGTGGATACATCGCCGCGCTCACACACAACAATCCCAAGGCCAGGCCCAGGGTTCGCGATGTATAAAGTCTCCTGGCTAATGAAAGTCCTTTCCCCGCTTTTGCCATAGGGCCTCTGCGCCACTGAACGGAACCTGATAACACCGGGCTTGCAGGTGCGTTTGAAGTCTATCAGGGCGACGTTAAATAGCCATCACCGGTGAGCGGTCTGAATACCGGGGTATTGCCACGAGGCGAGTCCTCAATGTTTGGCTATACATGAAGGGAGGGTTCAATCAATAACTCTAAAAAAGGAGACCCATGCAGACTTTTCAGGTGTTGATCATTGGCAGCGGTTTTGGCGGTCAGTGCGCGGCGATCAATTTGCTCAAGGCCGGCATCGACGATTTTCGCTTGCTGGAGCGGCGGGACTTTTTTGGCGGCACCTGGTGCCAGAACACCTACCCCGGCGCTGCAGTGGATGTGCCCTCGCCCCTTTATTCGCTGTCCTTTGCGCCCTATCGCTGGACGCAAATGTTCGCCGGACAGGCGGAGCTGCACCGCTACACCCAGCACGTGGTGGAACACTTCGGCCTGCGCGACAAGGTCGAACTGGAAGCCAATGTCGAAGGCATCGAATGGGATGACACCAACAAACGCTGGGCCGTGCACACCGGCAGCAAAGGCACGTTTTACGCGCAGTTTCTGATTAACGCGACAGGGCCGTTGAGCCAACCGGTCGTCCCGCACTTTGAAGGCGTGGAACGCTTTCAGGGCAAGACCTTTCACACCAACAACTGGGACCATTCCTACGATTACCGGCAAAAACGCGTGGCCGTCGTCGGCAGCGGTGCCAGCGCCGCGCAGGTCATTCCGGCGATTGCCCCTGATGTCGCGCAGCTGCATGTGTTCCAGCGCACGCCGCACTGGGTATTGCCGAGGGCTGACCGCGCGTTTGGCCCTTTCCAGCGATGGCTGCTGGGCCTGAAACCGGCCTACAAACTGCTGCGCTGGATGATCTACTGGCAGTTCGAAACCCGGGTAATTGCCTTCAAATACTCGAAACCGGCGATCCGCTTGGTTCAGCAGCAGGCCCTGCGCTTCCTCAAGCGCCAGGTGCCGGACCCCGAACTACGCCGAAAACTGACACCGGACTTCACCATCGGCTGCAAACGCGTGCTGGTCTCCAGCACCTACTTCCCGGCGCTGAGCCGCCCGAACGCGACGTTGCACAGTCGCGAACAGGGCATCGCTTGCATTGATGAAACCGGCATCGTCACTCAGGACGGCCAGCACATCGACCTCGACCTGATCGTCTGGTCCACCGGTTACGACGCCACCGACGGGGTGATTTCCTACCCCGTCACCGGCAAACACGGCACCCGGCTCAAAGATGTCTGGGCGCAGTACCCGCGGGCCTACCTCGGCACCAGCCTGCCGGACTTCCCGAACCTGTTTATCGTCACCGGGCCCAACACCGGCATTGGCCACACCTCGGCGCTGTTTATCATCGAATCGCAGATGAATTACATCCTCGACTGCATCCGTACGTTAAAAGCGCAGGGTTTACGCAGCATTGAAGTACGCCCCGAAGCGGAACGTACCTACACTGAAATGATCCACCGGGAAATGGAGCGCACCGTTTGGAAGTCTGGAGGCTGTCACAGCTGGTATCAAAGCAAGAGCGGTCATGTGATCGCCATGTTTCCGGGGTTTAGTTTCAGCTATCACCGATTGACCCGGGCCTTGAAACCCGCTGACCACATCTTGTCCTGATCACGTTTAAGGAAGTCATCCGATGCTTCTATTGGTCGTCATTATCGCGGTTATCGTGGCCTGGAGCTGGTTGAGCTACCCGACCATCGGTTATTGGCTGTACGACTGGAACATGGCGATCGAGGCCAAGCTGTATCGGCTGCACAAGATCATCGTGCCGATCAACGAAATGACCGTCTCGACCTGGCAAGGCGGGCCGTATGAGGCGTCCAGCAGTGTGCTGATGCTGCACGGCTACAGCGCCGACAAAAACCTGTGGCTGCGCTTCGCCCGGCACTTTGTCGGCACGCATCGGGTAATCATTCCAGACATTGCCGGCCATGGCGAAACCGGCTTCAAGGCCGGTGGGGGCTATGACATTCCGTTGCAGGCCAAGCGGATGATCCAGCTGCTCGACGTCTGCGGGGTCGAGAAGGTGCATGTGATCGGCAACTCGATGGGCGGCTACATCGCGGCGTGGCTGGCGGCCACCTACCCCGACCGGATCGCCTCTGTGGCGCTGATTGACCCGGCCGGGGTCACCGCGCCGGAGGCCAGTGATCTGGAGCGGCACCTGGCCAAGGGGCACAACCCTTTTCTGATTCACTCGCGCGAAGAGTTTCGGCGCTTCTACGCCATGACCATGGCCGAACCGCCATGGGTGCCCGGCGTGGTGCTGGACGCCGTCGCCCAACGCTACGAGCAAAGCCGTGATGAACTGGAAGAAATCTTCAACGACTTCCGCGCCAGCCCGCCAATGGAACCCAAACTGGCCGACATCAAATGCCCGGCGCTGTTGCTGTGGGGGCACAAGGACCGTTTGATCGACGTCAGCAGCGTGGCCGTCTGGAGCAAAGGCATCGTCGATCTGCGGGTGCATATATGGGATCACATCGGGCACATGCCGATGGTCGAACAGCCGGCCAATACGGCACGGCTGTATCGCGAGTTCCTGGGATCGCTGCGCACCGAAAGCCGCTCGCACCTGTAACCATCGGGGATGCAGTCCTGGGGAGAATGAAGTTCGTAAGATTCTTCGTTTGTCGGCGCCGCTGAAGGCTGCGATCTTTTCGCACATCCTTTACGTCACCGCGCCGGGAATTTCCTTCATGAGCCAGTCACCCTTCGTCAGCCCTGACCTGATCCGCCAGCGCTTCTCCAAAGCGATGTCCGACATGTACCGCGAAGAAGTGCCGCTGTACGGCGCACTCATGGAGTTGGTGGAGCAGACCAACCAATACGTACTGGACAACGACCCGCAGATCGCCCGTCAGTTGAACAGCACTGGCGAAATCGAACGGCTGGACCTGGAGCGTCACGGTGCAATCCGCGTCGGCACTGCCGCAGAACTGGCCACCCTCGCCCGTTTGTTCGCCGTGATGGGCATGCAACCGGTGGGTTATTACGACCTGACCCCGGCCGGTGTGCCGGTGCATTCCACGGCGTTTCGCGCGGTGCATGAAGACGCCTTGCAGGTCAGCCCTTTCCGCGTATTCACCTCGCTGCTGCGCCTGGAACTGATCGAAGACCTGGGACTGCGCGCCTTCGCCCAGTCGGTGCTGGACAAGCGCCAGATCTTTACCCCGACAGCGCTGACCCTGATCGAACGTGCGGAAACCGAGGGCGGCCTGACCGAACAAGAAGCGCAGCAGTTCGTCGAACAGGCGCTGGAAACCTTCCGCTGGCACCACAGCGCCACCGTCACCGCCGAGCAATACCAGAAACTCAGCAATCAGCATCGCCTGATCGCCGACGTCGTGGCCTTCAAAGGCCCGCACATCAACCACCTGACCCCGCGCACGCTGGACATCGACATCGTCCAGGCGCAGATGCCCGCCCACGGCATCACCCCTAAAGCGGTCGTCGAAGGCCCACCCCGTCGGCAGTGCCCGATCCTGTTGCGCCAGACCAGTTTCAAGGCGCTGGATGAGCCGGTTGCGTTCACCGATCAAGCGCAAACCCGTGGCAGTCACAGCGCGCGCTTCGGCGAAATCGAGCAACGTGGCGCCGCGCTGACACCCAAGGGACGGGCGTTGTACGACCGTTTGCTCAACGCCGCTCGGGACGAGTTGAAAGACTTCCCCAATGAAGGCAATGCCGCACGCTACAACGCGCTGATGACGCAGCACTTTGGCGAATTCCCTGACACATACGAAGGCATGCGCCGACAGGAACTGGCGTACTTTCGCTACTTCGTGACGGAAAAAGGCCTGGCGGCGAAGGAGCTGGAATCGTTGTCGCTGGAGGATTTGCTTGACGGCGGGTATCTGCGGGTCGAACCGCTGGTGTATGAGGATTTTCTGCCGGTGAGTGCGGCGGGGATTTTCCAGTCGAACCTGGGGGACGCGGCGCAAACCCACTATGGCGTGCATTCGAATCAGCAAGCGTTTGAACAGGCGCTGGGACGACAGACGATTGATGAGCTGGGGTTGTATGCCGAGACGCAGCGGCGCTCGGTTGAAGAATGCTATGCCACGTTGGGGCATGCCATTTAAGACACACCTCATTTAACCGCTGGCGCAGCGTGCGCCAGCGGTTACGGGTTTAGCGCAGCTTCGCCAACAATGCTTCGGCGCCGGCCTGCGATGACGCCGGGTTCTGACCAGTGATCAGCAACCCGTCCTCAACCACATAGCTCGCCCAGTCATCACCCTTGGAATAAATCCCGCCCTTCTCCTTGAGCATGTCTTCCACCAGAAACGGCACGACCTTTGTCAGTTGCACCGCTTCTTCCTCCGAGTTGGTAAACCCGGTCACGCGCTTGCCTTTTACCAACGGCTGGCCATCCGCGCCTTTGACGTGACGCAACACACCCGGCGCATGACAGACCGCTGCGACCGGTTTGCCGGCCTTGATAAACGCCTCGATCAGCGCAATCGAATAACTGTCTTCGGCCAAATCCCACAGCGGACCATGACCACCGGGATAAAACACGGCGTCGTAATCTTCCGGTCTAACCGTGTTCAACACCGCCGTAGACGCCAGCGCCGACTGGGCGGCGGAATCTTTGCGGAAACGATGGGTGGCTTCGGTTTGAAAGTCAGGCTCATCGCTTTTCGGGTCCAGCGGCGGTTGGCCACCCTTGGGCGAAGCCAGGGTCAGTTGAGCACCGGCGTCCTTGAAGGCGAAATACGGAGCGGCGAATTCTTCCAGCCAGAAGCCGGTTTTCTTGCCGGTATCACCCAATTGATCGTGGGACGTTAAAACCATCAGGATTTTCATGTCGTTCTCACTCCGTTTCAGGGTTGTTCGGACGCTCGACGGCGCTGTGTTTATGGACCCTGCGGCCGGTCCATTCGTTGCACCGGATGTCAGGTGCCGTTGACGGGTGGCGCAAGGCCGTTATGCGCAAGAAGTTGCGCACTCATCCTTCAGAAATGTCCTGCCTTGCTGCTGATCGCCCGGCCTGCCAGGCCTTCCAGCCGAGTGCGCAAGAAGTTGCGCAGTGGTGTGCAAGTTCTTGCGCACATTCCTCTGGGCTTCGGGATGAAAATCTTTTTCTTCGTTATAAAACAGGCTCAACCCACTGATTTATATAACGTTAACCGTTTGTGGCACGGACCTTGATAACAGTCAGGCACCCACCGGGCGATACACGCCTCCCGGGCACCCTCAATTTTCAGCAAGGAGCACACCCATGGCTACACCAGCGTACATGTCCGTCACTGGCGAAAAACAAGGTCTGATCACCGCCGGCGCGTTCACCGCCGATTCGGTTGGCAACACCTACCAGGAAGGCCACGAAGACCAGGTCATGGTTCAGGCTTTCAGCCACGACGTGATCATCCCGCGTGACCCGCAATCCGGCCAGCCAACCGGTCAGCGCGTTCACAAGCCAGTGGTTATCACCAAGGTCTACGACAAGTCCTCACCACTGCTGCAAGCCGCTCTGACTTCCGGCGAGCGCATGAGCGAAATCGTTATCCAGTGGTACCGCACTTCGGCTCAAGGTACCCAAGAGCACTACTACACCACCAAACTGGAAGACGCCATCATCGTCGCCATCAACAACAAAATGCACAACTGCCAGGACCCGTCGAACTCGCACTTCACGCACCTGGAAGAAGTGCAGTTCACCTACCGCAAAATCACCTGGACCCACGAAGTATCCGGTACTTCGGGTTCCGATGACTGGCGTCAGCCGGTCGCCTAAATCAGGCCGACCGTCTCAAGCATCGGCCAGCTCTGCTGGTCGATGTTGTTTTCGCCCTTCCAGAATTTTTGCGTCTGCCGAGGCCTTTTCGGCCATTGGCGCACGCCGCAGCACTGCACGAGGAACAAGGGATGTTCGCGCCGGCCAATCAGACTCACTTTGCCCTGACCATTGAAGGTCTATCCAGCGATTTGCAGGTGCTGTCCTTGCAAGGTCGGGAGGCGATCAGCCAACCGTTCGTGTTTGAGGTGGAGCTGGTCAGTGAACAGCCGTCCCTGGACCTCGAAACCCTGCTGCACAAACCGGCCTTCCTGCAGCTCTCGCCGGACGGCAGCGGCATTCACGGCCAGATCTACCGCGCCGCCCAGGGTGATTCCGGCAAACGCCTGACCCGCTACGCGGTGACCCTGCGTCCGCAACTGTCCTACCTCGCGCACCGCATCAACCAACGCATCTTCCAGAACCTCAGCGTGCCGAAAATCATCGGCAAGGTCCTCGAAGAGCACGGTATCCAGAGCAACGCCTACGAATTCAAAGTCGGGGCGATTTATCCTGAGCGCATCTACTGCGTTCAATACGATGAATCGGACCTGCAGTTCATCCAGCGCCTGTGCGAGGAAGAAGGTATCCATTACCACTTCCAGCACAGCGCCACGGCCCACAAACTGGTGTTCGGCGATGACCAGACGGTGTTCCCGAAACTCGCACCCGTGGCCTACCAGCAAGACTCCGGCATGGTCGCCAACGACCCGGTGATCAAGCGCTTCGACCTGCGCCTGGAAACCCGCACCAGCCGCACCACCCGCCGCGACTACGACTTCGAAAAACCGCGCATCACCCTCGAAAGCGAAAACCGTGGCGACGCCCTGCCCGACCTCGAAGACTACGACTACCCCGGTCGCTTCCTCGACCGCGAACGCGGCAAGCACCTGGCCAAACGCGCCCTCGAACGTCACCGCAGCGACTTCCAGCTCGCCGAAGGCAAAAGCGATCAGCCGATACTGGTCAGCGGCCACTTCCTGGCCCTGACCCAACACCCGAAAGCCAAATGGAACGACCTGTGGCTGCTCACCGAAATCCTCCACGAAGGCAAACAGCCGCAAGTGCTGGAGGAGTCGGTGACCAGCCACACCACGGCATTGAAAGATGACTTCCATCAGGGTTATCGCAACCGTTTTCAAGCGACGCCATGGGACGTGCCGAATCGCCCGCCGCTGCAACATCCCAAGCCACGGATCCTCGGCAGCCAAAGCGCCGTGGTCACCGGCCCGAAAGGTGAAGAGATCCACTGCGACGAATACGGTCGCGTCAAAGTGCAATTCCACTGGGACCGCGAAGGCCAGGCCGATGACAAGACCAGCTGCTGGCTGCGCGTCTCTTCCGCCTGGGCCGGCGCCCACTACGGCGGCATCGCCATTCCACGCATCGGCATGGAAGTGCTCGTCACCTTCCTCGAAGGCGACCCCGACCAACCGCTGATCAGCGGCTGCCTGTATCACAAGGAAAACGTCGTCCCGTATCCGCTGCCGGCGAACAAGACCCGCAGCACCTTCAAGACCCTGAGCTCCCCCGGTGGCGGTGGTTTCAACGAACTGCGCATCGAGGACAAAAAGGGCCAGGAACAAATCTTCCTGCACGCCCAGCGCGACTGGGACGAAAACGTCGAGCACGACCAGAAAATCCGCGTCGGCAACGAACGCCACGACACTGTCGAGCAAAACAGCTACAGCGAATTCAAGGCCGAAGAACACCACACGGTGTACGCCGACCGCAAAGTCGAAGCACGCGCCAATGACCACCTGACCGTGGGTGCAAACCAGCACATCAAGATCGGCACCGGCCAGTTCATCGAAGCCGGCCAGGAAATCCACCTGAGCAGCGGCATGAAAGTCGTGCTCGAAGCGGGAAGCGAAGTGACGCTCAAGGGTGGCGGCAGCTTCATCAAGATCGACGCCAGCGGCGTGACCCTGAGCGGGCCGGTGATCAACATGAACTCCGGGGGGAGTCCGGGCAGCGGGACCGGGGCTGCGCCGTTGATGCCGGGTGTGTTGAAACAGGCGGATGCTGACAAGGCAGGGGCGGTACTGACACCGGCTCAGGTGAATACGTTGAAACGTAATGCGCCGTTTTGTGAAGAGTGTGAACGATGCAAGGCGGGTGTATGCGATATAGAAAAACCTACCCTCGATTCTGAAAACACTACCCACGATTTAGTGTTCGTCATAAATGACGAAGCAACAGGCAAACCAAAGCCGAATACCCCTTACCAAATCAAGCTTGAATCTGGACTTGTTGTTGGCGGCGTTACCGACAGTAACGGACGGACACAAAAAGTCTCATCCAACAAACCCGAAAAAGCCACTATCGAGGCCCCCTACTATGGCGACTCTACAAGCGACACTAACTCCGACTGCGGATCAGACGCCTGTAGCTGTTAGCGTCTCAGCGGACGAGCCGAGCGGCGCGCAATGGGTAGGAAGATTCCTGGGCAGCGCCAGTGTGTCCGCACTTGCATCTCCATTTCGTGAAGCTGTGAGCAAGTTCCTCGATGCAGTCAAAGCTGCTGGCGGAGCTGTACATATTTCCGCGACGTATCGCCCTCCGGAAAGAGCCTATTTGATGCACTGGTCCTGGAAAATCGTCAAAACCGGCTTCGACCCACAACAAGTGCCTAGTTATCCGGGTGACGTTATCAAAATTAAATGGGCTCACATTTCTGCCTCTGGCGCATATGACCAGGCAGCTTCTGTGCAGGGTGCGAGGGCCATGGTGAGTGGCTACGGGATCAACGGACTTAACGTCGCCCCGGCGCTTAATTCCAGACATACCCAGAAACTGGCGATAGACATGAATATCAGTTGGACCGGCACGCTAGCGATTAACAATGCCTCTGGAACGGCGGTCAGTATAAGCTCGGCGCCCAAAACCGGCATGAACAGTGAGCTTCACACTGTTGGTGCTTCTTATGGCGTGATCAAATTTGTAGGGGGAAGTAGTGACAAACCTCACTGGTCAAATGACGGACATTAAAATGGGCAAAATTACGCCTTATTTGTTACTTCTTGCACTGAATCTACCGTTGATTTCTTGTGCAGCGGAAAGCGATGGCTCCGTGCCCCCTGACGTCTCCAGCTACATCAAAAGTAGAGACAACTGTGACTCTCTGCGTGGCGATATTCCTGAGCCGGACCCTGCCGACCCGGGGAATCTCGATCGTGTCATCAGCGATATAAACAAATATTGCAAAGGTACCGATCAGCAGCTGAAGCAGTTGAAGGAGAAATACTCCGGAAACAAAAGCGTTGAAACGCTGCTCTCGACTTACGAAGAAAATATTGAAGCGGATATGAGTTTTTAGATTCGCTCATCAAGGACGACAGTTGTGACATCTGAAAGCATTTCCCCTCAGGCCTGGTTATCCGAGTGCCCGCTGCAAACGGGCGAACACCTGTATCTGATCGTCAGCGCCGCCAGCGATGCCGATGCGCTCAAGACGCTTTATCAGAATGAACCGACAACCCAGGCCACCCCAATCTGGGGCGGAACTCCCTACGCGGGCTGGCAACAGGTCATGCCCTACCTCGTCGAGCTGAAACCCAACTCCGGTTTTCTACCGTGGATTGCCGAAACGGACGCTCAGGACTGGGGTTGGCTGGCGGTTTCAACCAGCACACCCGAGGTGGTGTTCGAACACCTTCGCAGCCTGACCCAAGTGCGCATGCCCGATGGGACTGAGGTGTTTTTTCGGTTCTGGGATGGGCGGCATATTTTTCCGATTCTGGAAGGATTGGGCGATGCGGCCGGGGAAGTGCTGCCGGTGTTTGATCGGTATTTGATTAATGGCAAGAGTTTGGAAGTTGGGCCGAGGACGGTGCCGAAGGCGAAGGATTGGCCTTGGTGGGAGGTGCCGAAGGGGTTGCTGGATGGCCTGACAACGAAAAACCCATCCACCGTGATCGGCAACATGATGCAGTGGCTGAAAGAGGATCACGCCGAGCTGTATTTCTCGGTCCCAGAATCCAACCTGCAGCAAAAAGTGGCGCGCTTTGTAAAACGCACCCCACTCACGGAAGAAAACTACACAGGGCTGCTGAAGGCCTACTTGGAAAATGAGGTGACCGTATGAGCATTTTAATGGGTTCCATTGTCGGGAACCTCACAGCAAAACAACCCGACGCTCAGGTCATCATCAGTGATTTCAAGAAGTGTATTGCTGACTATCGCAGCCATGCCGAAGCCTGGTATGGCGGTGCCTTGGATGCGGAACAACAATTTCAGGTCGGCGACGAAGTCGGTACTCAGGACAAAGACAGCAAAGAGCAAGTCGACCTTTACGCAAACTGCCCAGCCAATGGCAAGCTCAAACTGGTACACAGTTTCGAGTCTGCGCGCTTTGTCCCTATCGGTAATACACCGGTTCGATTGGCACCTGTGGCCGATGGCAAGCTGTTCGGTAAAAATGAAATAGGTCAGGCGATCACCGCAACGATTGGTCCTAGTGGGATTCTTGAAGTTGCGAATCTCACACCGAACCAACAATACAAAATCACGTTTTTCCCCAACACTACCCCAGCGCAGATCGACACGCTGTTCAATTCCTATCAGGGCGTTATCGGCGATCTGAGCGGCTGGCTACAAACCCAGTGGACCACCGACTTTTTGCCGTTGTGGCAGGAACATAACAACGCGTCCATGGCTGGCCGTGTCATGCAAGACCTGGAAGCCGAGTGGAAAGGCTTTATGAAAGCGATCATGGGTTTGTGGGGCGATATCAAAAGCCTCTACGACTTGGTTGCGCATCCTCGGGAGAATTATGAAAAGCTCAAGAAGTTCTTCACCGAGGAAGAAATCAAGCGCATCTACAACGCCTCGGCGGAAGCGATTCATACCGCCCTGTTGATCGCCAGTGACGAGCCATTGATGTGGATCTACATGGCCGCAATCGTGGCGTGGGTCAAAATGCTGCCTCCGCAGACCTGCACGGAAGTGCTGTCTCAACTGACCACCGAAGTCCTGCTGAACATTCTGGTCGGCGTTGTAATGACCGGTGGTCTCGGCTTGGCAGTACGTGTCGGCACCAAGGCGCTGAAAGCCACGCAAAACAGTGGCAAGGTGCTGAAACTGATCGAAGACTTCACCGGCATGCTGATGAAAATCAGCAAGAAGAACGCGGCGGTCCACACTGAAGCTGCCAGGCCGTTACTGCTCAACGGCAATTCAGCGGTCAATCAGGCACGCAAAGCCAGCGTCGAAATTGCCGCCCCCAAGCCCGCAACCATGGCAACAGCGCCGAAGAAAAAGCCAAAGGTTACAGGCGGCAAGGTGGAGACCGACGCGCAGATCCATGCACGCGGAAAGAAAGACAACACCACCCGCATCGAACAAAAAGAGCCTGTCGACAACGCTCCCGACCAATCGAAAACCCCCGCTGACCAACCCGCACAATGCACAAAAAAAACATGTACCGACCGCGATCCTGTGTCGATGGTAACCGGTGAGGAATTGCTGACGCTCACCGATGGTGAACTCGGCGGCCTCTTGCCGCTGGAATGGACGCGTCTTTATCGCAGCAGTGCGGTCGAAATCGACAGTCGTCTCGGTTATGGCTGGAGCCATTCACTGTCCCATCGCCTGAACCTGGACGATGAAGGCGTGCTGTGGACTGACAATGAAAACCGTCAGACCCGCTTCCCGATGCCGACCGAACAACGTCCGGCGATCACCAACAGCCTGGCCGAAGCGGCGATTTATCTTGGTGACGCCCCAGGTGAACTGATCCTGACTCAAGCCGGCCCAAAAACACGGTTTTACCACTTCCGTGCCGGGCGTCTGAATACCATCAGTGATGCCTACGAAAACCAGTTGCACATCAGCTATGACTTGGTTGGGCGCATTCAGCGCATCGACAACGGTGCTGGCCGTGCCTTGTTACTGCGCTATGACGATCGCCATATCTCGGCAGTCGACTACCAGCAGCAACGTGCCGAGTACGATGATCGCGGTGGGCGCCAGGATCCATGGCAAACCGTGCAAACCCTGGTCACCTATCACTACAACGAACGCAATCAACTCGTCAGTGCCACCAACGCTGCCGGTGAGCGCGAGCACTATCGCTACAACGATCAGCACGTCATTCTCGAACGTCAACTGGCGGGTGGCGCCAGCTTCTACTGGGAATGGGAACGCGAAGGCAAATTGGCGCGCTGCATCCGCCACTGGGCCAGTTTTTTGCAACTTGAAGCGCGCTATGTGTGGGACGACAAGGGCACGGTGACCGTGCTTAACGCCGATGGCAGCGAGCAGGTTTACGTGCATGACGAAAATGCGCGTCTTATCAGCGAGACCGCCCCCGACGGAGCGCAAACGCAAAGAGCCTATGACGACGAAGGTCGCCTGATCGCTGAAAAAGACGCGCTGGGCGCCGTCACCGAATACCAATACAACGACGCCGGACGTTTGATTGCGGTTGTCCCACCAGAAGATGAACCGACTCGCTACAACTACTTCGATGGCCAACTCATCGATGTGCAACGCGGCAGAGCTCGCTGGAAGTACGAGCGCAACCGTCAAGGCGATATCACCCAGCAAACAGACCCCCACGGTAACGAAACTCACTACAGCTACGACCGTCAGGGTCGCCTGCTGGAAATCCGTCATCCTGACGGCAGCCGTCACCAACTGGGCTGGAACAACCTCGGTCAATTGCTGGAAGAACGCCTGCCCGACGGCGGCCAGCGCAAGTATCGCTACGACGCACTGGGTCGGCAGATTACTCGTCAGGAAGAAACCGGCGCGATCACCCACTACCAATGGGATGCCGTCAGTCGCCTGACGCAAGTCACCCTGCCCGGCGGCGCCAGCCGTGCGTTCACTTACAACCCGTACGGCCGCGTCACCGCAGAGCGCGATGAGCTGGGCCGCGTGACGCGTTACGAATATGCCGATGGTCTGCATCTGGTCAGCCGCCGGATCAATCCGGACGGCAGCCAGTTGCGTTATCGCTACGACAACTCGAGATTGCTGCTGACAGAGATCGAGAACGAACGCGGCGAGCACTACCACCTCGACTACCACGCCAACGGCTTGATCCAGCAAGAAACCGGTTTCGACGGGCGCCGCACCGCTTATGAATACGACCTCAACGGCCAACTGCTGAAGAAAACCGAGTTCGGCGACGATGGCAGTGAACTTGTCACTGAATATCAGCGCGACGCTGCTGGCCGCTTACTGGTCAAAACCCTGGCCGATGGCGAGGAGATCCATTACAGCTATGACGCCCTTGGCCGTCTGGTCAACGTCGACGACGGCAACTGGCCGCTGGCGTATGAATACGATCTGCAAGACCGCCTGATCACCGAACACCAAGGCTGGGGCACCCTGCGCTACGAGTACGACAGCGTTGGACAGCTCAGCCACTGCCGCCTCCCGGACGGCAGCAAGCTCGATTATCGCCATCAGCGCGGCGGCCAACTGAGCAGCATCGACCTCAACGGCTCGCGCCTGACCACGCATCAGTTCAGCGCCGGTCAGGAACTTCAGCGCCAGCAAGGCCTGCTGCTCAGCCAATACCAGTACGACGAACAAGGCCGTCTGCAAGCACACAGCGTCAGTCAAAAAGATCGAAACCTGTTCCGCCGCCGCTACGCTTACGACGCCAACGGCAACCTCTCCGGCATCGACGACAGCCGCAAAGGCAATCGCAGCTACCACTACGACCCGCTCGACCGCCTGATCAACGTCCGTGGCAGCACCCCGGAAAGCTTCGCCCACGACCCTGCGGGTAACTTGCTGGGCCAAGGTGACCAAGCCAGCGCAAACCTGGCCAACGTCAAAGGCAACCGCCTGCTGATGCAGGGCGACCGCCACTACGACTACGACGCCTACGGCAACCTGACCCGCGAACGTCGCGGCACCGGGCAGAAACTCGTCACTGAATACCGCTATGACTGCCAGCACCGTTTGATTGGTGTCAGCCTGCCGGGGGGTAGCGTCGCGTCTTATAAGTACGACGCGTTCGGCCGTCGCATCGAAAAAACCGTCGACGGCAGCACCACCGAATTTCTTTGGCAGGATGAACGTTTGCTAGCAGAAAGCGCTGACAACCGTTATCGCACTTACATCTATGAACCGGACAGCTTCCGCCCACTGGCGATGCTCGACGGCGAAGGCCCGCTTAAAGCAACCCCCTTCTACTATCAACTCGACCAGCTCGGCACCCCGGAGGAACTCACCGATTACAGCGGCGAGATTATGTGGTCGGCGAAATACCGTGCCTATGGCAACCTTGCGGCACTCGACGTAGCTCAAATTGACAACCCGATACGTTTCCAGGGGCAGTACTTCGATGCCGAGACGGGCTTACATTACAACCGGCATCGCTACTACAATCCGGCGACTGGACGGTTTCTCACGCAGGATCCGATCAAGCTTGCGGGTGGGCTGAACAACTACCAGTACGTGCCTAACCCTACGGGGTGGGTAGATCCGATAGGTTTAAGCTGCCTTGAAGATAAAAAAAATGGTATTAGTAAAAAGGCAGATGACACAAGTAGTTCCAAGGTAGCGAACGGTGACGTTGAACCACCTAAGGGTTATCAAAGTACTCTTACGAAAAAAGCAGCATTTAGACAGGCAAAAGAAATTGGAGGCATACCTCGCTCCCAGCAGCCATCAAGAACATTCAAGGAAAAACTAACCGACCAAGAAGGCTATGTACTGGGTCGTGTTTATGAGTTTCAGCTAGCGAATGGCAAGATTGTAACAATACGAGACCACTCGCTTGGCCATGTAAAAGGAAATGAAGGTCCTCATTTCAATACTGAGGTTACCGGAACAAAAGGAACAAAGGCGCCGCTTGCGGCTGGAGAAGATTCACACACATACTTTAAAAAAGACTAACTATGAATTCGTTATATATTTGTGAATCAGGAATAAAATTATGGGAGCAACCTGCGCGCACTACCGCTCCCGACTTCACGACCTTTTCAATACTTGACAAATCTATTTCCGACATTTGGACGAATTGGCAGAAGCTGGCAGAAGCTTTACTCCTTAATTGGCCAATAACAATGAAATGGCGAACGATAGGCCACTCTCTTGAGCAATACAAGGTTCAAGAGTTACTCCTACGAAAAGAAATATCCAAAGACCTAAACTCGGCGGACATAATCAAAAAAAATGAAAAAACCAAAATTTATTCATACATACAACACATAAATATAGGAGACACCCTATTCAACCCCAACGAGCTAACACAGTACCGAAACACACTTTTACTGTTGAATAAATCAGAACCCAACATAGAGAAAACCTGGGAAAAACTCAGCATAACTGACAAGGGGGTATCATCCGACCACCTAGCCAACTTCCTATGTAATGAACGCGAGTCGATTATTGGTCGATTCATAGAAAATGACACATATTCAGTTGCACAAATAATTTGCTCTGTAGAACACAGATCCAGCATCGAAATCTTGTTAAAAAATATACACCTCCGACAAATATCTGCCGCTGAAATACCAAAAGCTATTGAGAATTTATAAAAATATTCACCTATTATTCGGTTACTGCTTTACTAGTTCAGTGTCATAATCACAGACTGTTATTCAGCAGAAAAAAACGAAAAGAGTGGACGGCTTTATCTTCACGATAGAAAATAAATCCGCCCCCTTTTCAAATAGCAAACCCAATAAGCATCACTACCATAAAGAAACATGGACACTCGACTTACTAAATAATATTATGACTTTCGACAAAACTGTTGTTTGCGCTCCACTGGGGACTAAATAGATGAAGGTGGCGATACTCCACATCATTGAGCCCGCGACATCCGGAACAGTCGTAGAGTTTTCCACAACTTACGGAGTTGGCAGATCGCTCTTTTCTAGTGCAGAAATACAAGAAAACCAAGCATATGATGTAGAAATTGACATCGATGATGATTTCATTTGGAGTGAAAACATCACCCTATCAAGTGATTGTGCGCCATCAATTCACTTCAACTCCGGAAGTCTACACATAACGGCCGAATTAATATCTAACGAAGAAGATGGTTGTGGCGCACTGAAGCTAGGTGACGCCATCATACTAATCTCATTAAATAAAACGAATCAGTCTCTGCCTGTATTTGTAGACATTCTCGCTCAATCAAGCTCCTTGCACCCAACCAACATTTAAAAAATAAATCAGAAAAAAAATAAACAAAGGGGACGGATTGATTTTCAACGAAAGAAAATAAATCCGTCCCCTTTTCACTTATTACATAGTAGATGGACACCATCGAGCGGCAGCTGCACGGCAAAAGACTTAAAAGCTTACGGAAACAAAAACTACGCAACCCTTGATGACGTGTTAGATTCTGCAAAAAATGTTGGCAATGACAGACTGGAGCGTCCTAGAAGATGAAAAACAAAGAGCTTGAGTCATTAATTTTCGATTTTTTAACCGCTGTAGAGGACTCGCTAGTTTTACTCGAAAGGCAATTCGGCTCGAGATCTCTCCTAGCGTTATGGCGTGAAAAAAAATCGAACAACGCGGAGAATTAAGCCCCGGTATAAGCTACCAACTTCATGGCAAAGGTTGCATGATCGAATACCCAGAATTCTGTATAGATTTTGACTACGGCCCTAACGAAAGAACAGATGGGTTTGACGCATGGCGGCTGTACAATTACGCATGTGAATTCCCAGATAAACACCAAAAATACACAGACCTAAAACTAGTTGAAACAGAACTTAGCCAATACGCACAGATGAAAAAAATCAAAAAAATTAGCAACTCCAATTCAGATCTATATTTTTTCGAGCATAACCAATAGCCCCCTACAACTAGAAAATAAAGGGGACACTCGATTAATTAATAACGCAATAAATGTTGATAACTCTGTTGTTCGCGCCCCACTAGGAGCTAAATAGATGAAGGCAACGATACAGCACAACATAGAACCTATGGCGCTCGGCACCTTCGCGGAGCTCTCTTCAACTTACGGGACTGGAAGGTAATTTTTTCAAGTCCCACTTTTTAGGAAAATCAGACATATGATGTAGAGATGGAGATTGATGATGACTTCATTTGGAACACAAACATCAGCCCGCCCACCGATTGCATACCGTAATTATATTTTGACTCTGGAAAGCTATGCAAAACGGCCAAACTCATATTTAGCGATGAAGATGGAGACAGCGAATTAAAACTGGGCGACTCCATAATATTTATTTCAATAGACGAAATTGATCTACCCCACCCTTTATTTGTCAACCTTACCGCACAAAAACCACTCTTCACCCTACAAATATTTAAAAAAGTGGACGGATTATTTTCACGAAAAAAAATAAATCCGTCCCCTTTTCGCTATGGGATTTACAGGGCATTGTACCTAGCAACAAAAAAATACCCAATGGAAAACAGGCAGGCAGAACACAGAGCGAATACAATGAAGTAACGCATTTTAATAAAGGGCCATGAAATGAAAACTATCTCCGTCCCGTTGAGCTACGAAGCAATGGAACGCTTAGATCTAGATGAGTGCTTGCTTGGTGACCTTGAGGAACTTCAATTACCAGAAGAGCACTACGCAAAATTATTGCAATCTGGAGTAATTGAAAAAATAAACTCATCACTAGGAAAACTTATAGATGAAAACGAAGACGAAAGCATTCAAGGCAACATCGAACTAACCACATCTCTAAATATTTTAACAAACGCTTACGAACACACTGAATTTGAGATATTAGAAAAAATTATAACCCTGAACAAACTAGCATTAAAAAGCAAGACCGGGCTGTTTTTTTACTTCTAAGTCAAACAAAATAGAGGGGACGGATTTATTTTTAGCGAACGAAAATAAATCCGTCCCCTTTTCAATTTCACGCAAAAAAATAAATCCGTCCCCTTTTCATTTATTACGCTAGATAAAGATGGAACCATTACTCTCCTACTACCGGGAACGGCACCATGAATTTCAGATCTGCAAGCTTGGCCATCAACCCGAGCGAAATTGGCTATAGAAGTCTTGGCTTTGGAGAGAACCCTGGGCTTGAAACAACGGAATATGAATTAACCATAAGCCTTAAAGAGCTAACAGAAGATTTTTTAAAAAGTGCGAACTCCTTCATTCACCAATGCAAAATCGATGATACCCAACAAGGATACGCGGACAATGAAAACCTAAAAGAAGCCAACTACGCAAGCTTCAAGCAGCTTATTGAACACGAACCGAACCTCGCCGCCAACCTTATTAACGATTATCTATATTTCGACTTACTGGACTCATTATTTCCAAATTCTAAAAACCTAAAATTAGTAGTCAACAGCATAAAAAATGTTGTTATACAGGAAGAGCAAATTATTATTGAAGGCGAGACATTTCCTTTCAAAAAACCGTGAACAAACTCATCAAACCCAAAGAATTGTAAAGAAGATAGGGGGAGATTTATTTTCAACGAAAGAAAAATAAACCCGTCCCCTTTTTTCGGGAGAGTCCGGGGGCACGGACTTGAAGATGCTCATGGAGAGCACCCACATATCAATATAAAAAGAGACGACGGCACAAAAGTTGTTATCAACATCACCGGAGAGTGACATGAATACGGATGAAAAAATAATCAGCTGGATAGAGGCCGGAAAACAGGTGGGATGCAGAGGAAAGCGAGATGCTCAAAATGACGTTCTTTGGCTTTCGACTGCAATACAAAAATACGAAGAAAAATACAAAACATACGTAAGCGAAATTTTTGATTCAAAAATTGCAATGGAAGAGTATTTAAACGAGGAAACCAGAGTTTTTTCGACTTGCAAAGAAGCTCTAGATTACCTGCGACTGGAGTCTAAACTTGAGGTTAGCGAGCTAGCTCCATGCAAAGGCCAGACGATCTTCAATCCAAAATTTTCGTACTGAAGAAAACAATTAACAATAACGACGGCCCGTTCTGTACCGAGTCGCTTTGCTATTAACTTGACCACTTGAACACGCCACAAAAACTCGCCAAGTGAAAAAGGGGACTGAACAAGGGGACGCCCATCAACTGGTATCAACCCCCTTTTTTTCAGCGTATCGACAACGGCCCGGTCGCTCCTTGTTTCTGCGTTATGACGACCGCCGCATCTAAGACAAACAAAGGGGACAGATTTATTTTTACGAAGGAAAATAAATCTGTCTCCTTTTCGCTTTTCGATCAATGTACGACAGTATGAAAGCACTAAAACGGGCAAACCCCAGTATAAAAGACTTCTTCTACTCCAAAGAGTAATTATGAAATTCTGGAACGATATTGACGGCATCACTTTTTTAACCAGGTTTTCACGACACCCATAGCGATCGGCACCATTGACCTTTTCGCTTTAAATATTGATAACAGCAGACCAACGATAATAATGGTGTTTGATATATAGGAACTCCCTGACGCACCTCCAGCAAAATGGAAAAAGACCAACTTCAATACGTGTCGAATTGGATTAAATTGTGGCGACATCAAAAACGTTTTCAACACAAAGGCACAAAGGGGACGGATTTATTTTCAACGAAAGAAAATAAATCCGTCCCCTTTCCATCATCAGCCACGTCTTCACCATCCTCCCCAACATCGATACCGAAACCCTGCTAAGCCACGCCTGCGAAACCCTCGCCTCCCTCAACGTCCTGACCACCGACCTGGCCTGCAAACTCGAAGGTTCACACCGCAGCCTCGCGCTATCAATCCAGCAACTGGCGATAGTGGGTGAATTGTTGGTAAACCGTGCGCTGGACAATCTCGACCCTCCTGGCGATGCCTCCGAAACCCCACACAGCACCCAATCTTGAGAGAAGGAGGCCCAACCATGGCTCGATACATGCCCATGACCGGCATCGATTGCCTGATCCCACACGGCGGCCTACCGAATCCGCAGCGTGACTCAATTGGTGGAAACTCTGTCCTTGGGTGATTCGCTCAACGGTGACAACGCGCTACTTCAGGACTTCGCCCGCGTAATTGCAATTCCTCTGCGCGACGGCTGCGACTTGCTGGACGTTATTGGCAGACCCTTACAAAAACAAACCCCATAAAAAAAACGGGCGATCATACGATCGCCCGTTTTTATATATTCATTGTCATCAATTGAAAAAGAAGGTGTCCGCCCAGTGCTATGGCCTCGGCATTCCATGCACTGGTAAAGAGCCGTGACACTGGGCGAACGGGGGCATTTTAATAGAAGTTTTCGGATATGTCCGCTAAGCGAACATGAAATTTGTAAACACAATGTTTAACAAAATGTCGGTTGCAATACTATTTAAACCGCCACCAAAACTCACCACCTAGAACAATAAAACTGATTGTTCCTGTACAAAAAACTTATACAAGAACAATCATTTTATAGAGTCAATACTCAGCTTTTAGGGGCGTGAGTATGCACTTGCAGGATGTCTGTGTAGGTGACGACAACGGTTTGACCGACTTTCAGGTCTTTGAGTTTGGCTTGAACTTCCGGCCTTACGATGTCAACCGTTTTGGATTTACCCTTCGGACCTTCGAAGGTCACCTGGTTTTTCTTCAGGTCGATGTGGGTGATTTTCAGCTGAACTTCAACCTGGCGGTAAGCTTCACCAGCCGGTTTGGCGGCACCTGGCGCTGCGCGAACGTCGCCCGTGCGTTCGGCGGAACCTGGCAGGGCCTTCGAGACGTCGGTATCGAGGTAGGCCGCTTCGGCGTGAACGACTTTGATATCGACTTGATCGCCGGCTTTCAGGTTGCCAAGGTTTTTCGCCTTGTCGGTCAGTTGGACAGAAACTTCTTTACCGTCAGGCCCTTTGAGCACGACTTGATGGTTTGCGGCGTCGACCGAGACGACGGTGGCGGTGGTCTGATCCTCTAACACGACGCCAGCCAGCGGGATATCGGCAGCCATGGCGCCGAGGCTGACAGCGGACAGCAGGGTAGCGAGGGAGATGGCTTTGGTCAGTGCGTGGAGTTTCATAGGCGATACATTCCTTGGTAATAAAGGGCAGCAGACCGCTCTGGCTCAGGCGTCAGCGCGATGTGTGCAAATGAGCATAGACGGTCTTCAGAGAGTTTTTGCAGTTTCTTGCCCAGTGGGCTCGTTGTTGTCAGTGCTTTTTCCACTTTCCTTGCGCCAAGTCAGCAAGGTGTCGCGCAAGGCATCACTTTCTCGTACGTCAGGGCCGCCTCAGGCTTCAGGATCATCGACTTCCTGGGCGACGTTCACGGCCGGTGAATCTTTGTGCGACTGCTCGGCCCTGGCCTTCAAGTCTTGCCACTGCTGGAGGTCGATGGCGCCCTGCCCCAGCAAGTCGTCAGCCACGCGCAGCAGTTCGGTGTAATGGGCGTCGGGGGATTGCTGCCAGTAAGCCTTGTCGTCGAACAGTCGTTGCCATGACGCAAGGTCTGGCGGTTTGAGGTCGTCGCTCATGGCGGGCTCCAGTGAACGGGTTTGTTAACGTAGGAGGACGTCGATCTGCCGAGAGTTCCGACTCAATAACCGGTCATTTCCAGATAGCCCTGCCCCGCATGGCTGCCGCTCAGTTGCACTGGCCCTTCCCAATACGGAATGCGCAAATCCATCCACGCGTTGGGGTTGAGGGCGTTGAGAGTGATGTCGAGGTGCTTGCCGGGGATTTTGATCGACCAGCGCACCGGCATCTTTCGGCCAGCAACCTTGGCGGTGTCTTGCGGTGTAAGGCGGATGTCGTCGGCGTGCAGTGGTTGAGTCTGCCCCTCGGCGTCGATCCATGTACCCGTGAGGTAAGGCTCGCCGTCCTTGTTGCGCATGCGGTAGAGCATCACCTGTTCGCCACTGTCCAGGTGCAGGGAAAACCAGTCCCAACCGGTCTGGTTGGCAGTCAGTGGCTGGCTGCTCCATTCACGGTCGAGCCAGGCCGGGCCGCTGACTTGATAGGTTTTGCCGTCGATGTCCAGCGAGCCGCTGGCCTGGAAAAACGGCTGGCTGTAGTAGTACGACGCCTGGCCCTGTTCGGATTTCTGGCTGAAACCTTTATCGCCCTGAAGCACCAGCGGCCGAGTGGACGTCAGTCGAAGCTGGTAACCGAACGCCTTGTCCCGCGCACTGAGTTGAACATCCGCTAACGGATCAGCACCCTGACTGCTGAATCGCCAGTCATCGATCCACGCATTGAACGGTGCCACACTCACGCCGGCCTGACCGACGCCGCCACGGGCGTAGCGTTCGGCCGCGTGATGCTCCGTCGCCGAGGTCACGGCCGCATGCCCCAGCCAGATCGTCTGATTAGCCCAGCCAGCCGCCTCGGGCGCGGCTTTCAAGGCGCTGCGAAACAGCGTCCATTGCACGCCGAATTCGCGGCCCTGCGCGTCCTTGAGGTTGGCGGTGACGTACCACCACTCGATGCGAAAACCGTCATGCGGCCCGTGATCCGCCGGGAAGCTGAAGTCTCGTCCCGGCACCACCGGAGTAAACGTTGCCGCCTCGCCGCCGAGACCGGCGAAGCCTTTGTCGACAGGTGCGGAGTTGTCGCAGCCGCTCAATAAAACCAATAAAAATAGCCCGACCTTAATCCTCATGAGCAAACGTCCTCAGCAGGTCCGCCGGTTGCGTGCGATACAGCGAATACAACGGCCACGCCGACGCCAATAACGTCGCGAACAACGCCAGCCCCATCAACTGCAACAGTTGCACCGGAAACACCCGCAGCGGCAGACGCCAGCCGAATGCCTGGACGTTGATCACCGCATCCAGGCACCACGCCAGCGCGATCCCCAGCGGCAGCGCCAGCACTAGCGTCAACACCGCCAGCAGCCAGGTTTGCCCGAGGTTGAGCAGCATCAATTGCCGGCGCGTCACGCCCAGCGCCCACAGCGGCGCCAACTGCCCGAGGCGGCTTTGGCTTTGGGTCAGCAGGCTGATGAACAACGCCACGCCCGCCACACACAGGGTCAGGCTGTTGAGCGCGGCCGTGGCGGCGAAGGTGCGTTCAAACACTTGCGTCGACCAGCCCTTGAGGCGCGCCTGATCGACAATGCGGTTGTCATCCAATGCGAAACGCGCCTGCAACTCGCTGACAAACGCCGGGATCGATGCGGGCTCAATGCGCAGATTAAAACGGTTGGGCGCCTGCTGTGGCCAGCCGTGCAGCAGATGGTTGACGTTGACCAACAAGTGGCCCTTGGGGTTGCCGTAATCGGCGTAGATCCCGACGATACGCGGCGACCACGGGCCGCTCGGCGTGGGAATCGTCAGGTGATCACCGAGGCGCACCTTCAGGCGTCTGGCCAGTTGCTCGCTGAGCATCAACGCGTCGTCCTTGGCCAGTCGGTCCCACGGGTTGTCGCCCAACGCCTCCAGCAGCGGCCAGTGCTGACGATAGGTCGGGTGATCGATCACGCCAAAAATGTCCGCCGGCCAGCCCTGCAACTGAATCGACACCTGCCAGCTGGGCAGTACCGCCGAGAGTTGTGGTTGCTGTTTGAGCCAGATGTTCAGCTCACGGGACTGAGCCGGGGTTTGCGGATTGACGTAGAGCTCGGCGGTCAGCCGTTGTTCGAGCCAGTTGCTGAACGTCTCGCGGAAACCCGCGGTCATGCTGCCTGCGCCGATGTTTGCCGCCAATGCCAATAGCAGCGCCATCAAGGCCAGGCTCAGGGCCGGCAGTTGCTGACGGCAATCGGCGATAAACCATTGGCCGAGCACCGAACGACTGCGCTGCAAGACAAGGTTGAGCACGGCGTTGAGCAAGACGGGCAGCGCCAGTGCGGCGCCGAGCAACAGCGCCGCCATCAGCACAAATCCGCTGGCCAGGCTGTCGCCCCAGATCAAGGCGCCGAGCGCAATCACCGCTGCCGTCGCCGCCACCCAACCCTGGCGTCGCAACCAGCGCGCGTGGGCCTGATGCCAGGCTTGTGGATCGGCCAATGCCAGCAATGGCAAACGTGCCGCCCGCAGCAGGCTGTTGGCGCCGGCCAGCAATGCACCGAGCAAACTCAGGCCGACACCGCTGAGCCACCACCACGGGCTGAGGCTCAACTGCCCCGCCACTTCCGCGCCATACAAGCCGCGCAGGCTGGCGGCGACGTCCGGCAGCAGCACGCTGGCCAACAGGTAGCCGCTGACCACGCCGGCGAGGCCGCCTATCAGCGCCAGACCACCGAGTTCAAACGTCAGGCAGGTGATGAGCATGCGCGCGCTGACGCCACAGGCGCGCAGGGTTCTGAGCAGTCCTCGGCGTTGTTCCAGTGCCAGGCCGATGGCCGCGTGGACGATGAACAGGCCGACCACGAAGGACAGAAACCCCAAGGCGTCGAGGTTCAGGTGAAAGCTCTCGGTCAGGCGCGCGAGGTTGTTCTCCTCACCGCTGGTCTTGAGCTGGAGTTGATCCTTGAGCGTGTCGGGTAACGGAGCGCTGAAATCCTTCGGCAACAGCAAGCGTGACAGTTGATCCGGCAGACCGAGAATCTGCTGGGCGAAGCCGATGTCCACCAGCAACAAACCGGGGGCCATGTCCGTTTGAGCGTGCAGCGGTGGCAGCGGCTCACCGTTCGAACTCAGCGGACGCTCACCTTCCTGCAACCCCAGCGCTTGCATCGTTTGCGGCGAGATCCAGGTACTGCCCGGCGCACTGAAAAACTCGACAATCTGCTCAATCGGCAACGCCTGCCCCGCCACCGATGAGCCGGCCGGTAGCGACACCGGTTCAATGCCCATCAGTTGCAAACGCTGCTCTTCATGGCCTTTGAGCGTCACCCGGCCTTGCAGCACCGGCGACACCGGCCAACCGGCACGCCGCAAGTCGACAAACAACGCCTGAGAAAACGTCCCGCCACCGGGCGCGCTGAGGCTGGCTTGCGGTTCGCCGCCGATCAACTGACTGGCCCGCGCGTAACTTTCCCGCGCCTGGCTGTTCAGCGCCTGCACGCCCGTGAGCAAACTGGTGGCGAGCCACAGCCCGGTCAGCACGCTGAAAAACTGCACCGGGTGCTGCCGCCAATGGCTCAGCAGCGCCCGCAACGTCTCGCGAAAAACCCGCACCTCAGCGCTCGTCCGCGCCAGCCAGGCGACCACCGTGCAACACCACTTTTTCCGCCAGCCGCGCCGCCACCCGTGGGCTGTGCGTGACCATCAATAACGTGGTGGACGTGTCGTCGAGCAATTCCAGGAGCAACTTCAACACCTCGTCGCTGGTGGCTTCATCGAGGCTGCCGGTGGGTTCGTCGGCCAGCAGCAATTTCGGTTGGGACGCCAATGCGCGGCCCAGTGCGACTCGTTGCTGTTGGCCGCCGGACAGTTGCTCCGGATAGCGGCGCAGCACATCGCCCAGCCCCAAACGTTGCACCAGATGCGCCTGCCAGCGCGGGTCATGGCGCCCCGCCAGCCGCGCCTGAAACGCCAGGTTATCCTCGACCCGCAAACTGCCGATCAGGTTGAACTGCTGGAACACCAGGCCGATTTCGGTGCGCCGCCAATGGGCCAGTTGCCCTTCGTTCATCTGCTCCAGCCGATGCTCGCCGCTGCGGATACTGCCCCGGTCGACCTTGTCCAGCCCGGCAATCAGGTGCAGCAAGGTGCTTTTGCCGCTGCCCGACTCGCCCATCAGCGCCAGGCTGCTGCCGGGTTTCAGGGTCAGGTCGACGCCTTGCAGCACCGGCAGCGGGCCTTGCGGGGTGGCGTAGCTTTTGAAGACGCCTTGGACCTGAAGCATGGGCAATTCCGTGAAGAAACGTGAGGCAAGGATAGCGGCCCTGCATGGTTTTTGTCCGTTGACGATTGTCGCCCGCCCCGGCCGCGGCCCTACCCTCGGAGGCTGGTCTAACCATAACGATAAAAAACGGAGACGCCATGCCTCGTTTCACCTTGAGCCCTCGTGGCCTGCTTGCTTGCCTGATCACCGCATGCCTGACGCAACCGGTTTACGCCGTCGATGAGTCGGCGGATGCCAGTGCGATCACCACCACCCTCAATGCCGCCGTGCTGCAACACCTGCCCTTCAGTGACCGCACCGATTTCGAATCGGTCAGCAAAGGCTTGATCGCGCCGTTCAAAGGTCAGGTCAAAGACGCTTCCGGCAAGGTCATCTGGGACATAGCGGCGTACGACTTCCTCGCCAAGGATCAGTCGCCCGCCTCGGTCAACCCGAGCCTGTGGCGCCTGGCGCAGCTCAATGCCCATGCCGGACTGTTCGAAGTCAGCCCGAAGATTTATCAGGTGCGCGGGCTGGATCTGGCCAACATGACCATCATTGAAGGTGACGACGGGCTGATCATCATCGACCCGCTGACCACCGCTGAAACCGCTAAAGCGGCGCTGGACCTGTACTACCAGAACCGTGCGCACAAACCGGTCGTGGCGGTGATTTACAGCCACACCCACGTCGATCATTTCGGCGGCGTGCGCGGGGTGATCGACGAGACCGACGTCAAGGCCGGCAAGGTCAAGGTGTACGCGCCCGCCGGGTTCATGGAACACGTCATGAGCGAGAACGTGTTCGCGGGCACCGCCATGAGCCGCCGCGCGCAATTCCAGTTCGGCAGCCTGCTGCCACGCGGTGAAAAAGGTCAACTGGACGCAGGCCTGGGCAAGAGTTCACCGAGTGGCGGCACTGTCACCTTGATTGCGCCGACCGACCTGATCGACAAGGAACTCGAGACCCGCACCATCGCCGGCATCGAGGTCGAGTTCCAGCTCACGCCGGGCACCGAAGCGCCAGCGGAAATGAACCTCTACCTGCCGCAACTGCGCGCGTTGTGCATGGCCGAAAACGCCACGCAAATGATGCACAACCTCCTCACCCCGCGTGGCGCGCAAGTCCGTGATGCCAAGGCCTGGTCGGAGTATCTGGACAACAGCCTGGCGCGTTACGGCGACAAGAGCGATGTGCTGTTCGCGCAACACAACTGGCCGACCTGGGGTGGCGAGCGGATTCGCACGTTCCTGGCGGATCAGCGTGACATGTACGCCTTCCTCAACGACCGCACCTTGCACTTGATGAACCAGGGCCTGACGTCAGTGGAAATCGCCGACGCCATCAAGACGTTGCCGGGGGCGCTGGATCAGAAGTGGTACACCCGTGGCTACTACGGTTCCTTGAGTTTCAACGTGCGGGCGGTGTATCAGCGTTACCTGGGTTTCTATGACGGTAACCCGGCCAACCTCAATCCGCTGCCACCGGTGGAAACCGCCAAACGCACGGTCGAAGCGATGGGTGGCGCCGCCGCAGTGCTGGAAAAAATGCGCACGGCGATGGCCAAGGGTGACTATCGCTGGGCGGCGCAACTGGGCAATCAGTTGGTGTTTGCCGAACCTGACAACGTACCGGGTCGCAACGCCCAGGCCGAGGTTCTAGAGCAGTTGGGCTACCAGAGCGAGAACGCGACCTGGCGCAACATGTACCTGACGGGGGCAATGGAGCTGCGCAACGGCGTGCCGCAACATGCCGGCAGTTCAGCGTCGGTAGACATGATGCGGGCGATGACGCCGGACATGTTCTTCGACTACCTGGCGATTCGTCTCGACAGCGAAAAAGCCGTGGGCCATGACCTGACGTTGAACTGGACCTTTGAAGACCAGAACAAGGACTTCAACCTGACCCTGCGCAATGGCGTGCTGACTCATCGTACCGGGCTGAACCCGGCGGCGGATGCCAGTGTGAGTTTGAGCAAGGCGACGCTGGAGCAGATCAGCCTCAAGCAACTGGATTTCCCGACCGCGATTCAGAAAGGGTTGATCAAGTTGCAGGGCAACGGGAAGAAGCTTGGGGAGCTGTTGGGCAGCGTGGACAGCTTCAGTCCGCAGTTCAATATCGTGACGCCTTAAGACCGCGGCGCGCCCTTCGCGAGCAAGCCCGCTCCCACACTGGATCTGTGTCGTTCACAAATCCCCTGTGGGAGCGAGCCTGCTCGCGAAGGCGTCAGTCCGGACTACACGGAAACCACTTCGACCGCAGGCATCCGCCACCGCTGCTCAATCACCTCCCGTCCCGGCCCATACAACCGCAGCACCAGCGTAAACGCCCCGCTCGCCGGCGTCGGCAACCAATTGCTCGGCTCTTGCGGCGCCGAAGCCTGCATCACCAGCGTCACCCCGCCGTCCGCATCCACCTGCAACTGATCGCGGCTGCTCAAGCAATATCGATCAATGGGGTTCGCGACCAACTGTCGGTCCGGCAGGTCATACAGCGTCAACGACCAAAACTCACTGGCGGGCGGCAGTTGCCCCGGCGCAAAACGCAGGCGATAACGCCGCCCGCCCTGCAATGGCTGCCCCTGATTGTCCTGGCGACTGCCGGTGTAGAACGCCTCTTCGACGCTGTTGCCGTAGATGCCGACGTTCGCGGCGACCGCCCGATTCAGGTAATTGCCATGCAGCGCTTCGCGGGTGCCAAACAGGCCCAGCGTGGTGCGCACCTGGCTCACCGCCGTTTGCAGCTGCGCCTGAGCATCGGCAATGCCGGCGATCAAGGCCTGACGGGTTTCCACCGGCAACGCAGCGACATCGAACGCCTGGCCCGGCACGATGCCGATACGGGCGAAACGTGCGCGCAAGGCCTGCTCGGCGGGCTGGGTCGGGCACAGCGTGAGGATTTGATTCAGCACGGCAATGAATGACGGCCCCAATCCGCTCTTGCTGTCCCACGCAGGCCAATCAATCGCGGGCGGCGCGACCGGGGCCGGACTGGCGGTGTATTCATGCAATGGGCGCAAACGGTATTGCTGCTGCAACTCACGAACCGCCGGCAGGTCATCGGCGTTTTTTAATCCGGTGCGCCCGAGCACCATGACGATTTCGGTCTCGCTGCGCAGCACGGCTTTGATGCCCGTGGGCGTCGGCCCCTGCCAATCCGGCCTGGCGATCAGGTAATCCCCCGCCTCACGCCCGGTGCTGAGCACGCCGACGTAAGCGAAATTGTGCGTGTACTGGTCCACCAACTGGTGCACGTAATAACGGTCGTCATCGACCGCCGGCACACTCAACACTTGCGGTTCGCTGCGCAGGTCGAGCCAGGCCCAGGAGTACGGCGTGTCGTTGTTAGGCGTGACGATTTCGCGGTTCTTCGGGGTATACAGCTCGCTGTAGTGACGGAAGCGATTGAAGCCGCCGACGTATTCCGGTGCAGCAGGATTGAGCAGCTGTTTTTCCAGAGTCTGGTAATGCATGAGCATCGGGTAAGCGTAGATCCACGCTTCCTGTGCGATGGCTCGAAGGTCATCGGATTCTGCGGCCAACAACCAGCGTGGAAACATCAGACTGCCTCCCAGAACACTCATGCTGCCGAGCACTCGACGACGGCTGACGATCAGGTTCATGGTTCAACCCTCGCAATGGTCGGCAACTGATAACTGCCGTCCAGCGCGCCTGACTTGGGCAAATACAGGCGCAACAACAGATTGAACGGGCCTTGTGGTGTCGGCAGCCAGTTGCCTTGTTGTTGCGTAGGCGCGGTGGATTGCAAGGTCAGGGTCAAGCCGCCATCAACGTCGTAATGCAGATCGGGGCTACGGTCGCCGAGGGCGT
Organism: Pseudomonas sp. GW821-FHT10C09; assembly: GCF_059415465.1. NCBI lineage: Bacteria > Pseudomonadati > Pseudomonadota > Gammaproteobacteria > Pseudomonadales > Pseudomonadaceae > Pseudomonas > Pseudomonas sp. GW821-FHT10C09. The sequence continues at coordinate 206,466 of NZ_JBWKNG010000008.1, read as the reverse complement.
AACGCTGGATCGGGTTGGCCGCGAGCAATTGGGTTTTGCCGTCGTACAGGGTCAATGACCAGAAGGCATTCACCGGCGGTAACTGTCCGGCGGGAAAATGCAGGCGATAGGCTTTGGTGCCGTCCAGCGTCTGGCCCTGGGCATCGTGCAACGCCATCGGGTACACCGCTTCCACCGGGTCGTTGGCGTAAATGTAGCGCCAGGCGACCGCCGCACGGGTCAGGTCATCGTCGCCGAATTTGCCGACATTGGTCGGGGAGCGAAACCAGCCTTGCTGTTCCACCGAGACATGGTTCGACGCTGTACGGACCTGTTCGCGGCCAGCCTCGGCGCCTTGGGCAATCGCTTCGCTGAAATCCGCTGGCGGCTCGAACGTGGCACCGGGTTTCACCCCGATGGCGGCGAATCGTTGCAGTTTTGCGCGTTCAGTCGGCGTCCACTCGTGCAGCGACGCCAGGCTGTTGAACGTGCTGAACAGGGATTGGGCCGGGCCTTGTTTGGTGTCTTGATAAGTGGGCAACTGCAGTGGAGGCAACGCGTCAGGTGCTGCGCGTGCGATCACTTTGGACAAGGGTTGCAGCGCATAGCCCATCAACACTTTCGCGGCGTCTTGCTGATCGGCTTCACCTTTGACTTCGGTGCGGCCGAGCAGGAATACCAGGCGACTCGGCGAGCGGATCACGCCACTGAAATCCTTTGGCACTTCACCTTGCCAATCCGGCCCGGCGATCAAGTAGCGCCCCGCTTTGCTACCAGTGGCACGAGTGCCGATGTAGTCGAGGTTGTCGGTGCGCATGTCGACCAGTTGGAAGCTGTAGTAGCGCCCTTCTACCTCCGGCACGTCCAGCACCATGGGTTCGCCGCGCAGGTCGAGCAAGGCGCGGGAATAGAAGGTGTCGTTGTTCGGCGACACCACTTTGTTGTCCTGCGGGCCGAGCAATCGCGGCTCGCTGTAGAGCCGGTTGAAGGGCAGTTTGGCAGCAATGGCAGTGAGCACTTTGTCGTGCTCGACGGTGGCGTAGGCGAAGACGTAAGCCTCTTGCGCCAGCGCCTTGGCCTGAGGGGAATCGAGAGTGGCAGCATGAACGGTGCCCAGGCTGACGCCCAGGGCCAGAGCGGATATCCAGTAGCGCACGGCAGATCTCCTGGTAGGTACTAAAAACAACACCGCCCCTTGTAGGAGTGAGCTTGCTCGCGATGAGGGAGTGTCAGTCGGTAAATGTGTTGACTGATACACCGCCTTCGCGAGCAGGCTCGCTCCCACATTTGGACTTGCGGTGATGCTCGGTTTGAGGTCACACCGCATGACCTGTGGGAGCGAGCCTGCTCGCGATGAGGGAGTGTCAGCCGGTGCATGTGTTGACTGGCACACCGCCTTCGCGAGCAGGCTCGCTCCCACATTGGATGTGCGGGGGCGCCTGGTTACTTGGCCCAGCGCCGCAGGTCCGACGGGGTGTAGTCGTCGGTCTTGGCTGCGAACCCGACCCGCATCGGTTCGGTCTCTTCGTTGGCCAGGCCACCGGCGTAGTAGCGGCCGGAAATCAGGTCGTACGAGGTTTCCAGCACGTTGTAGGTGAAGCCATGGTCGTACTGCTGAATCGCGTGCAGTTCGCCGCTGCGCCACAGTTCGCCACGGCTGTCGTACTGGTCAGACTGCGCGATCTGCCAGCTGTCCTCGTCCACATAGAACCGGCGTTTGGCGTAGATGTGCCGTGCGCTTGGCTTGAGCGTGGCCTCCACCACCCACACCCGGTGTTTCTCGTAGCGCGCCAGATCCTGGTTGACGTGGTTGGGCTTGATCACTTCGTCGTACTTGAGGCTGTGGCTGCCGATTTTGTAGCTGTTGTACGGGATGAACAGTTCCTGTTTGCCGATCAGCTTCCAGTCAAAACGATCCGGCGCACCGTTGTAGCCGTCGATGTTGTCGGCGGTGATCAGGCCGTTGCTGTAACGGGCGCTGTTGTCGTAGGCGATCATCGGCGCGCGACGCACCCGGCGTTGGCCCGGCAGGTATTGCCACGCTGAACGCGGCTCGGCCACCTGGTCGATCGGCTCGTGCACCAGCACCGCTTCGCCGGACAAACGCGCCGGTTCCAGCACGCGGCTCTTGAACATGAACAGAATGTTGGCGCCCGCCTCCAACCCACCCACGGTATCGGCAAAGTTGATCAGCGACTGGTTGCGCACATAACTGGTAGCGCCGTTTTCACGCACCAGCGCTGAACTGCTGATACGTTCGTAACTGCCGCCGCGATAGCGGGTCATGTGGTTCCACATCACCTCCAGGCCTTCGGTGGGCAGCGGAAACGGAATGCCGCGCGCGTAGTCGTGCAAGCCGTTGCCGCCATCGGCCATGCTGGTTTTAGCGACGTTGTCGCGGCTCTGCGCGAGGATGTCCTTGGGCAGGTTGGCGCTGCGGTGCGTCGGGTAGATGTTCATCTTGTAGCTGTCGGGAAAGCGCTTGAACAACGCAATCTGACCGGGACTGAGAAACTTCTGATACTGCGCGACGTTCTTCGAATCGATGGTGAACAACGGTTTTTCGGCCGCATACGGATCGCTGTAGCCGCCCTTGCTGTCGACGCTGCCGGCATTACTCGCCAGGCCACCGGACCAGGCCGGAATGCTGCCGTCGGCGTTGGCCGCCATTTCCGAACCCATGGGGGTCAGGTTTTTGCCCAGAGCGGCGGAATCAGTGCCTTTGGCCTGGGCCAGGCCGACGGTGCAGGCCAGCGCCAGCACGCACAATTGCATACGCATAACGGTTCTCCTTAGAAGTCTGCCTTGAAGCTGACGGACGCGAAATCGCGGTCGTCGAGGGTGCTGTAGTCGTTGGAACCGAAGAAGGCGTTGTAGGCCAGTTCCACGCTGTAGTCGTTCATGTAGACGCCCGTCAGGCTCACGCCCAACGCCTGCTGGCCTTCCTGGAACGGCCCTTGCGGATCGTAGGAATAACCGGAGACGTCATGCCGCCAGTTGACCGCCGGAATCAGGTTGATGCCAGGCAGCACGTCGCTGTATTCGAGGCTGGCGCGCAGGCGATAACCCCACGACCACTCGGTGGCGAACCCTTTGTCGGTGCAGTATTGGTTCGTCACGCCCGAGGCCACGGTGTTGCACAGCGTGCCGTTGCGCGGCGCACTGCGGCCGAACGCGGCGTTGCGGCCCAGACGCTCATCGCCGAGGTCGTCGATGTGCACCACGCCGGCCTCGCCGAACAGGCTCAGGCGCGTGGCGCCCAGCACGTTGTCGAAGGCCTGGGTAGCCGAGCCGGTTGCCTGCCAGACGCCTTTGCGCACCCAGCCGTCGTAGGTGCTGCCGTTATTGGTGTTGAATCCCGGCGGTAACTGGACCCACGAACTGCCGCCCGCCCCGGAGATCACCGCCACGTTGATGTCCGGTGCGTTGATCGCCAGTGGCATGTTCGGCCGATAGCTCAGCTCACCGGCCAGCGAGATGCCGCTGTTGGGTTCGACGCCGTTCAGGCTGATGCCGTACAGGTGAATGTTTTCCGGAAACGCCGCCGCATAACTCGGCGCCTGGACGCCGCCGGGGAAGGTTCCGGGCAGGCTGGTGTTCTTCGCGTTGAGGGTGAAATACGGCAGGCGCGAGTGATAGTTGATGTAGTAGATCGCCGCTTCGGCATCGTTCAGCGAGTGGATGATGTTGCGCAAGGCGAAGCCAAACTGGCCGTTGTCCGACGGCGACTCATTGCCCCGGGACGTGGCGTACAACCCTGCGGCCTGCATCTGTTGATCGGTTTGCACCTGGCTCAAATACAGCGGCCCGCAGCCCTTCTGGATGACATCGCTGCTGGCGAAGAACGTGCCGCAACCATCAAGTACGCTTTCGCGCCAGTTGTACTGGTAGAAACCTTCGAGGTTGAGGCTGTCGGTCAGGCCGAAGCTGAAGGAGACCATCTCCACCGGCAACTGGCCTTCCTTGATTTCCACGCCGGGACGGTTGAACGCCGAAATGTCCAGCGGGTTGATCACGTTGATGCCGTTCTGGATCAACAACGATTCGCCCCACGACAACACCTGGTTGCCGACCTTCACGTTCAGCGGTCGATCGGCCACCTGGAAATCCTTCCAGACGTAGGCGTCGAGCGCCTTGAAGCCCTGGAACTTCGACAGGTCGTCCCAGCCCGAATCGTCGAAATCCTTGAAGCGGCCGTTACGGGTTTCGTAGGCGTGGTCGTACCAGTATTTGAAGCGAATGAACGCGCCCTGCCCCTGGCCATCGAGACTGAAATCGGTGAGGCCCTTGAAGTTCTGCGAGATGGGATCGCCCTTCTCGAAGTTCAACCGGTTGTCGTCGGCGCTGACGCTGGTGCCGTTGGCGTGCACGCCTTGGGCTTGCAACGCGTTGGCGCGGGTCATCAGGCTATGGTCGGGGTTCTGCGTCGACCAACTGCTGCCCAGGGTCAGCGTGGTTTTGGTCGACAGGCTCCAGTCTTCATTGATGTCAAAAGCAGTGGCCTGGGCGGGCCCGGTCAAGACAGCAAGCATCGCCAGCGCAAGCGGTTGCGGGCGGGTGTGGCCAAGCCGGTGAAGTCGCGGACGGACTCCGGCTGTGGCCGAGCTTTTTCTTATCATTATTAGGCTCCGGTCAGGATTACTCAGCCCGGACACGGTGCCCAACAATCAACCGCGACACGCAAGCGATGGCCGACAAAAAGTAATCATCACGAGCACAGCGATTACAACGACAGCCGAAACTGTTTGGGGGTGATGCCGAACTGTTTGCGAAAGGCCCGGATGAAGTTGCTCGGCTGGCGGTAACCGAGGCGCTCGGCGATGCGTTCGATGGGTTGATCACCGGATGTCAGCCAGTGCCGCGCCATGTCCAGGCTGTCGCTGCGGGTGGTGTGCGCCGCAGTGGTTTGCCAGGTACGCAGCATGCTTTGATGCAGGAACGGATTGGCCCCCAGCAACGGCTCGTCGAGGCAGGCCGACGGTAATATCAGGCACAGATGCGGCCCTTCTTGCACGTTGATGCCGGCGTTTCGCAACCATTCGCCCGCGGCTTGCCGGGGTGTCAGGTAAACGTCGATAAACACCTCCCCCGGCGCTCGTCCGAGCCGTCGGGCGATGTTGCGCACCAGGGTCAACGTCGCGGCATCCAGGCCAAAGAAGTGCGGCGGCTGGTTCGCCCAGCGCAAGTGCAAACAGGCCTGTCCGTCAGCCTCCTCCAGCTCGGCCAGCACATAGTTGGTGACGCGTGGCAGGAACCCGGTGAAACAGGCAAGGCTGTCGCGCAGGGTCGCAGCCGAGTCCAACAAGATGTTCAAACCCTGCAAGCAAGTGGTCGCCATCCCATTGACCAGGTCACAGCCAAACGTGGCGCCCACGCCCAGGCGTTCGCACTCGTCCCAGAGCTTTTCGACCAGGTGCGCCGGAATGTGCAGGCCCTGCTCATCGAGCCACGACAGGCTGATACCGGCCCGTTCCAGCAATTGGTCCTGGCACAGGCCGGACTGCCGGGCGTGGCTGAGAATGGTGCGGGTGAAGGCGCTGGAAGCGAACGATTGATCAGGCATGGCAGGCTACGGCGAGTGAACAGGGTTGTAGTTATGCCAGTGGTCGTGGTATCGATCAAATGCATTAAAAGTATTCACCGAATGCAGGAGACGCATGATGGACCTACGCCAGCTTCGCCACCTCGTGGCCCTCGCCGACTACCGCAGTTTTGGTCGCGCCGCCGAAGCGATCAATCTCAGTCAACCGGCGTTCAGTCGCAGCATCCAGACCCTGGAACGGGACCTCGATTGCGCGTTGGTGGAGCGCAGCAGCCGCGAGTTCCGACTGACCGGCCAGGGTGAACTGGTGCTGCAACATGCCCGGCGTTTGCTCGCCGGCAGCCAGGCGTTGCACAACGAGCTGACCCAATACAACGGCCTGACGGGTGGCGAACTGCACTTCGGCAGCGGCCCTTACCCGGCGCAACTGTTGGTGCCGGAAGCGCTGGCAGAGTTCATCCAGGCGCACCCGGCGATTCGTACCAGTTTCCACCTCGGCGACTGGGAGCAACTGGCGCTGTGGCTGCGCGAACAGCAGATCGAATTCCTGGTGGCCGATGCCCGATACTTCACCGGCGATCCGCAGTATCAGGTGCAACTGCTGCGCCCCCGGCGCGGGCGCTTCTTCTGTCGCGCCGGTCACCCGTTGGCATCACGTGAAAACCTGTCCCTGCGCGCCCTGCTCGACTACGCCGTGGTCGGCACACGGATGCCGCCGATGATCCGCAAGATCCTCGCCGACGTGCAGGGCGAGCCGGACTTCAACCCCAGCGTCGAATGCGCGCAGTTCGATGCGATTCGCCGGGTGGTCATGCACTCCGACGCCGTCGGCATCGCGACCATGGAAGCCCTCGCCGAACTGGCCGTTCAGGGGCACATCCACTTGCTCGATTTCGCCGACATCCCCCGCGACGACCCGGGCCTGCAATTGCACTACGGCATTGTCAGCCGACCGGGTCATTCCCTGACGCCGGCGGCGCTGGCGATGGTGGAAGCGATCCGGGCGGTCGACCAGCGCTTGCTTGCATCGGATAAGGCCTAGAACCCGCCGACGGATAAATTGTGGCGAGGGGGCTTGCCCCCGTTGGGCCACGGAGTGGCCCTAAATCTGCCACTGCATTTTTTCAGACTCACCCTGCGGACTCATTTTGCGGCTGCTTCGCAGCCGAACGGGGGCAAGCCCCCTCGCCACAGGTAACGTCTCACTATCAATCAGCGCTAAGCGCGGCGCGCAAACGCCAGCATCGCCCGCGGTTCACCCAGCGCACGCAGCAAGCAATGCATCGCCTCCTCCCGGCTGCGTTCAAAGCGATAACGGCCCTCGATGTACAGCGCCAGTTTCAGCTCCACCGGTTCATCCAGCGGCAGCGGCACTTGCTGCAGCCCCAGCGCCGTGGCAACCCGACTCGGCAGGCTCATGCCGAACGGTTGCCGATCAGCGATCAGCTTCGCGGCCAGGGTGCTTTGCGTGTGCACCGCGATCGTGCGGCGCAGGCTTTTCAAACCGAGGCGCAGGTCCACCGGGCTGAGGCCATCGCGGCGACTGGAGATCTGAATCTGCGGTTGCTCCAGATAAGCTTGCAGGGTTCGCGGCGGTTCCTTGAGCGCGGCGCCGTAGGCAAACACGTAATGGTCGGATGGCAGCACTTGTTTGTGCAGACCGGCGAGCCCGGCCAGCGGTTGGTCGAGGTCGATGAGAATGTCGAGCTTGCCGCTGGCCAGTTCCTGCAAGGCGTCGCGGCGGCGCGGTTGGAAGTAGCGCACCTGCCAGTCGGACTGCGGGGATTCGAGCAAGGCGTCGAGCAGCACTGGTTGCAGGCAATCCAGGCAACTGATGCGCAACAACGGATTGTTCTGCCGCGCCGCCGGAATCATCCGCAACCCATCGCGTAACGACTCGAGGGCGGCGCGCACAAAGTCCGCCAGTCGGTGCGCGACCAATGTCGGGGTCACACCGAGACGGCTCTTGATGAACAGCGGATCACCGCACAATTCACGCAGGCGTCGCAGCGCGTTGCTCATGGCCGGTTGCGACAGGCACATCACTTCGGCGGCGCGGGTCACGCTGCGTTGCTGGTAAATGGCATCGAAGGCGAGCAGCAGGTTCAGGTCGAGCTGGCGTAAATCAAGCATGGTCTTGCTCCGGCAAATCGCTTAACGTCGAGCAGCCTAACCAGAGTCCCGGAACACGCTGTGAGCCCTACATGACAAAAAGCGATCAGCCACTGCGCCATCAACCAACACCCAATGCGTTTTATGCGCCGACCTTGTTGCCGGCCATCGAAGAACTATTGGCCCGAGGCATCGCCCGGGAAACCATCGAAGCGCTGTTTCGCCGCAGTCTGTTCGAATTGCGCACGCCGTTCATGCGTATACCGCTGCTGCTCTCACGGCGCTTCTGGGCCTTTGCCCTGGAGCAGAGCGGCGATCCGCTGGTGGGTCTGGCGGCGGGTCGGCGCTTCGTTTCCACCGCCACCAATGGCCTGACGTACCTGTTCGACGTAGCGGCTTCACTGGAAAGTGCCTGCGTGTATTTCGAGCGGTTTTTCCCGTTCTTCAACGGGCATTTCCAGGCACGGATCGTGCGCGATGAAACAGGCGTCGAGTTGCGCCTGCTTGACTGCGGCAGCCTTAAAGCCGGGGCGCCGACCACCGATTACATCCTCGTCAGTCTGTGCAGCATGTTGCGCCGAAAGTTTCTCGCCAGCGGTCTGGAACGTGACCCGGTGCTGGGCGTTGGCCTGGCTTGGCCGAAGACCGCCAACCCGCACGCTCACGAACAGGCGTTCCGCGCACCCGTGCAATGGGCGCAGGCGCATCATTCGATTCGCCTTGATTCGCAGCTGTTCGTGACCGCGCTGACACCGGGCAACCATGAGCTGGAACAAACGCTGGTGGACTTGCTCGAGCAGACCCGGCGCAACAGCGAGCCGACCTTGCTGGAGCAAGTCAGCGACCATTTGATCGCCGACCTCTCCAGCGCCAACTGGCAACGGTTTTGTGCCGACCATCACTTGCTGGAACGCACGGCGGCACGGCGACTGAAGGCGCTGGGCTGGAGTTTTTCGGAACTGCTTGATGAGTACCGGCGCTGCCGGGCGGAGGATTTGTTGCAGGCGGCGGAGCTGGAATTGGTGGAGATTTCGGATCGGTTAGGGTACGGCGATGTGCAGAGTTTCAACCGCGCGTGTTTGCGGTGGTTGGGGTGTGCGCCGGGGGTGTACCGGACGCGGTGGGCGCAGCCTTCGGATCTCGAGTGAATGGGCTGACGCCTTCGCGAGCAGGCTCGCTCCCACAAGGGTTTTGTACACGCCGCAAAACCAATGTGGGAGCGAGCCTGCTCGCGAAGGGGCCGGCCCTGCCAACCAAAAATTTTACTGCCCCACCGCCACACTCGTCGGCGCCTGCGCCGGCGTCACAATGCTCTTCAAATCAATATGCTTCCACTCCGGCTTCGCCCCCAGCCGCGCATTGAACCGGTAGTTAAAGGTGAATTCATCGGCCGTCGGCACGCTCAGCGGTTTGCCATACATTGCCTCAACCCCCGCCAGGTCATACCCCATCAACTGCAACAGCGTCGGGAAGATGTTGTAGTGGCTGGAGCGATCCTTGTTCGCGGCCAATTGCGCCGACCAGTCCAGGGTTTTCAAGTTACTGCCCTGGATCACCACCAGCGGCACCAATCCCTCTTCTTCCACCGGGTCACCGCCGCAATGGGTATTGAGCCCGGGATTGCCCCGTTCGTGCAGGTCCTGCCCGTGGTCCGAGGTGTAGATCAACAGCGCGTTGCTCAAATCTGCCTGGGCGAACACCCTTGAGAAAAACTCCCCGACGTTCCACAGCAAGGTGTTCTTGTAGGCATTGCGGTACAGCACCCAGTCATCCGGCTGACCGTTAAACCCGTCACGCTTGCCGGTATCGGCCACTTCGACAAACTGCCCGCGCGGCAAGGTCGGCCGATAGGCCATGAAGGCATCAGGGTATTTATCGTGGACCGGGAAATGCGCGCCGACCTTGTTGATCACCACCAACTCCGGCTTGCCGTCATTGAGCAGGTCAACCAGTTTGGCCGCCGCCGCCATGTCGCGATCACGCACGCTGGTCTGGTCGAATTGCACAAACTCGTCGATGTCCTTTTTCTCGGCGTCGTTCATCAGGTTCTGCAAATTGCCGCCGGTACGCTGGGCATCGATATAAACGGTGCGCAGACCAGCCTTCCTGGCGTACTGCCAGATCGACGGCATCGTCGTGTTGATGCGCATGTAGTCGGCCCGGGTGCCGCCGTAGCGCAACGTGACGTTGGTGTCGGCGCTGCAATTGGCAATCGAGGCGGCATAGCCGTAGTTGAAAATGTCGACACCCGCGCGCGGCTCCTTGAGGTTGCTGTGCACACCAAACGGCGCGTTGATGTCCAGGTAATTGCCGGAAATGCTCTCGTCGATGATCAACACGATGTCGTGGCCCACCGGTTGGTCGTTGCGCGCCAGGCTCACCGGTTCACGCGGGCCGACGGTGTTGTGCAAGGCTTCATAGGTAAACAGGTTCAGGTAGGCCAGCGGCGTGTACATGATCGGCAAGCCCCGCGCGCCCTCGCCGGCCCGCACGAACAACACAGCACTGAGCAGCAGCACCCCAAGCACCGGCGCCGCCACCAGCAATGCACCGGGCAGCGGCATGCGCCGACGCGGCTTGAGGCCGATGCCGAACAACAGCAACAAGCCGCCGACCAGGCCACTGATGATTGCATCGCGGTACTGGTAGATCGCTTCCTGGATGAACCCGCCCGAGTACACCAGCGACACGAAGCTGCTGTAGGTCAAGTAATCAGCCGTGACCCGCGTATAGACGTCGAAAAACACCGCCGACACGAACATCACCAAGGCGAACAGATGGCGGACCAGCGTCTGACGGATATACGCGGTCATGAACAGAGCCACGGTCAGCGCGATAAACATGCCGCCGAAAAGAAGCACCGGAAAACCGATGCCCATCGCACTTAAACGTTCGAGGTAATAGTCGTAGTTCTTAAGTAAATAGAGAACTAACAGTACTTCTTTGAGATATCGAATCATTCTCTTTAGGTACTCATGAAGGGCGATTGGCCAATAGATTGTCGGCCATTTTTTGACACTAGCACCGGGCCATCAAAGCGCAAGAATTGTCGGACTTTTACATAAAGCGTCAAAAAAACGTTGACTCAAATCTGACACACATGTGGGGAATTTTACCCAGTGTTTCAAGGCACTAGACCGTCCATCGTTTTCTTCAATCCCTTTAAAACCCTTTAAAACCGCGACAAATCCAGCACCGACAAGCACTTGATGGCATTTAGCCCCCAAAAATGGGATTTCTCTACCACAGAAGAATGTCATTTTGCTGACACGCTTTCCCACCGCTGGGCTATACCCCTTTTGACAGTCTTATTTTTGTTATCTCAACCGTCTTACGAGGCACGCCAATATGGACGTGAGCGTATTTGGTACGGGCTATGTTGGCCTGATACAAGCAGCGGCACTGGCCGATGTCGGACATCGCGTCCTGTGTGTCGACATTGATCCAAATAAAATAAAACAACTGCAACAAGCGGTGCCGCCGATCAGCGAACCGGGGCTTTCCAGCACGCTGGAAGAGAACATCAAGGCCGGTCGGCTGCTGTTCACCACCCAGGCCAGCGATGCGGTCGAACACGCCGAGCTGATTTTCATCGCCGTGGGTACGCCCGCCGATGAAGACGGTTCCGCCGACCTCAGTCATGTGTTGAGTGTCGCTCGCCAGATCGCCAACCATATGGAGGCCGATCGCACCTTCATCATCAAGTCCACCGTGCCGGTCGGTACCGCGGACCAGGTGGCCGCCGCCGCCAACGAAGAACTCAAGCGCCGCGGCAAGAGCGCGCTGAATGTGCGGGTGGTGTCCAACCCGGAGTTTCTCAAGGAAGGCAGCGCCCTCGCCGATTGCATGCGCCCGGACCGGATCATTGTCGGCACGCTCGATGATGAAGCCCGCAGTCAGATGAGTGAGCTCTACGCGCCGTTCTGCCGCAACCATGAAAAGCTCATGTTCATGGACAACCGCAGCGCCGAGCTGACCAAGTACGCCGCCAACGCCATGCTCGCCACACGCATCAGTTTCATGAATGAACTGGCCAACCTCACCGAGCTGCTGGGTGCCGACATCGAAGCGGTACGTCGGGGCATCGGTTCCGACCCGCGCATCGGTTACCACTTTATCTACCCAGGCTGCGGCTTCGGTGGCTCGTGCTTCCCCAAGGACCTGCGCGCCCTGCTGCACACCGCCGAACACAACGGCATGCCGCTGCGCCTGTTGCGTAGCGTCACCGACGTCAACGACACCCAGCGCCACATTCTCTTCGGCAAACTCAAAGCGCAGTTCCCGAATGGATTGGCCGGTAAATCGATCGCGATCTGGGGTCTGGCGTTCAAGCCCAACACCGATGACATGCGTGAAGCGCCCAGCCGTTATCTGATGGAAGCCCTGTGGGCCGAAGGCGCGACGGTGCAGGCCTATGACCCGGAAGCCATGTCCGAATGCCGGCGTATCTACGGTTATCGCAAAGACCTGCATTTGTGCGCCACCCGCGACGACACGCTGGAAGATGCGGATGCGCTGGTGATCTGCACCGAGTGGAAGAACTTCCGCGTGGTCGACTTCGACCTGCTGGCGAGCAAGTTGCGTTCACGGGTAATCGTCGACGGTCGCAACCTGTACAACCCGGAGCAGGTTGCTGCGGCGGGCTTGCACTATAGCGGTATCGGTCTGCGACACATTGCACCCGAGGCGCCGCGCCCATGAAGATCCTCGTCACCGGAGCGGCCGGTTTTATTGGTGCCCATTGTGTGTTGCGGCTGTTGCGCGACGGGCACCAGGTGTTCGGCCTCGATAACTTCAACGATTACTACGACCCGCAACTCAAGCGCGATCGCGTGGATTGGGTGCAAGAGCAGGTCGGCCATTTCCAGCTCGCAACGGTTGACCTGGCCGATGCGTCGGCCATCGAAGCCCTGTTCGTCCGTGAAAAACCCGATGTAGTGATCCACCTCGCCGCCCAGGCCGGGGTGCGTTACTCACTGGAGAACCCTCGGGCCTACCTCGACAGCAACTTGAGCGGCTTCCTCAATATTCTCGAAAGCTGCCGCCGGCACCCGGTTCAACACCTGATCTACGCCTCGTCCAGTTCGGTGTACGGCGCCAACCAGCACACGCCGTACTCGGTGCAGGACGGCGTCAATCATCCGCTGTCACTGTATGCCGCGACCAAAAAAGCCAATGAACTGATGGCCCACAGCTACAGCCACCTGTTTGGCATTGCCTGCACCGGCCTGCGGTTTTTCACGGTGTACGGTCCCTGGGGCCGGCCCGACATGTCGCCGATCCAGTTCGCCCGCGCCATCGCCGAAGGCCAGCCGCTGAAGCTGTTCAACTACGGCCAGCACCAGCGCGACTTCACCTACATCGACGACATCATCGAAAGCATCGCCCGCCTGATCGAGCGACCACCGCAGGCCAACGCCGAGTGGGACCGCGAGCAACCGGACCCGGCCAGCAGCATGGCACCGTGGCGCATCTACAACATTGGCGGCCAGCACCCGGTGGAACTCAAGGACTACCTGGCGCTGCTGGAAAAACACCTTGGACAACAGGCCATCGTCGAGTTGCTGCCCCTGCAGCCGGGCGACGTCCTCAATACCTGCGCCGACGCCAGTGACCTGGCGCGGGCTACCGGATTTCAGCCTTGTATCGAGCTGGATGAAGGACTCGGGCGTTTCATCGCCTGGTTCCGTGACTACTACGAACTGCCCATCGCCCACGCGCCGCTTGCGGCTGAACTTCAGCGGAGGACTCTATGACTGGACATGAAAAAGGTGTGCCCCTCAATCAAATGCGCCGGGACAAACGCCTCGATCCCGAGCACCGGATTCGCATGGATGCAGCTATTCACATGCAGGGGCGTGGCTGGATGACCGGCCGTGACGGCGGTCGACCCTGGACGCTGTCACGCACCAACCGGGTGGTCGCCTGCCTCGGTGCGTTGATGATCCTGGTGTTGATTTCGCCAGTACTGCTGGGCCTGGCGTTGGCGATCAAGTTCAGCAGCCCGGGGCCGGTGATGTTCGTGCAGAAACGCACCGGCTACCGCGGTCGCGCATTCGGCATGTACAAATTTCGCACCATGGTGGCCAACGCCGAGGAGCTCAAGGAGTCCCTGCGGCACCTGAACAAACACGGCGCCGATGCCATCGACTTCAAGATCGACAAGGACCCGCGCATCACCGGCATCGGCGGTTTCCTGCGGCGCAGCAGCCTGGATGAGCTGCCGAACCTGATCAATGTAGTGACCGGCGACATGCGCCTGGTAGGCCCAAGGCCTACTTCGTTCAACGCCTACCGCTACAAGGATAACCACCTTGCACGCCTGAGCATCTACCCCGGCATGACCGGCCTGTGGCAGATCTCCGGGCGCAGCAATATCGACTTCGACCAGCGCGTTGAGTTGGATCTCAGCTATATCGCCGAGCAGAGCCTCTTGCTTGATCTGAAGATCCTGTTGAAAACCCCCTTCAAAGTATTCAGCGGCCACGGAGCGAGTTAAATGGACGGTTCATCAACCAAAAGCCTGAGCATCGCCAACCCGAGCGAGTCCAACCTGACTTCGACCGTGCTGGATCAAGATCTGCGGATCCTGTTGCTGACCGCCGCCAACCCCGGCGCGGGCACCACCACCAGTGCGCTGGCACTGGCCAGTCAACTGGCCCAGATGAGCAGCGGCCAGGTGCTGCTGGTCGACGCCAGCCAGTCCTCGACCAACCTCACGCAACAACTGGGGTTGACCAAGGAGCGTGGCTTTCGCGACTTGATGTTCAACAACCAGAGCCCGCCGATGCTGCAGGACTGTGTGGTGAACGTCGCCAGCCTGCCCTTCGACATTTTGCCCAACGGCCGCTATGCCCGAGGGAATGAACACCTGACCGCCGAAAGCATGAGCCCGTTGCTCGATCAGCTCGGCAGCCAGTATCGCTTTGTGGTGATCGACGGCGACGCGGTGTATTCCGCCGCCGACACCCTGGTCATCAGCACGCAGGTGGATGGCGTAATCATGGTCGTGCGCGCGGAAGACACCCGCTGGGAAGTGGCACAAGCCGCGGTCCAGCGCCTGACCCAGGCCGGCGCGAAAATGGTCGGCAGCGTGTTCAACCGTCGCAAGTACTACATGCCGAAATGGCTGTACAAAAACCTGTAAGCAACCAGAAAAGGATGACGCCATGAACGCCAGAATGCTTGTCCTGCTGTTGCTGCCGCTTGCAGGGTGCACCAGCAATTCGACCGAAACCCAAATGCCGGTGCAGATCCTCACGGCCTCACCGGCCAACGCCCAGGCCACCGACATGCCCAAGGTCGAACAGACCTTGCGGCCACAGGACGTGCTGGACGTGATCTTTCATATCAGCACCAGCGGCTCGGACGCCTACCGCATCCAGTCCGGTGACCAGATCGGCCTGAACTTCACCGCCGCCAGCCAGCTCAACGGCAATCAACTGGTGCTGCCCGACGGCACCATCGAACTGCCGGGCGCCAACACCTCGGTGAAGATCGCCGGGATGTCCAGCGAGCAGGCGCGTGAGGAAATCCAGCGGGCGTATCAGCGCAAACAGCTGTTCCAGCCCAACCGCAACCAGCTGACCGTGCAAGTCATCAGCCCGCTGAGCAACGAATCCAACCTCAAAAGTGCCCTGAACCACCCCGCTACCGGCATGAGCCGGGAGATCACCGTGGGCACCGACGGTTATGCCAGCTTCCCGGAAATCGGCGCCGTGCCACTGCAAGGCATGACCGTCAATCAACTGGAAACCTTCCTCAACAAACGCTACGCCGATCTGCCAGGACGAATGACCGTCGACGTGCTGCTCAAGTCCACCGCCGGCAACGAAATCTATGTGCTGGGTGAAGTCGGTCAGCCGGGTTCCTACCCGATCCGCCGGCCGGTCTCGGTGCTTGAAGCGTTGACGCTGGCACGCGGCAGCAATGCCAAGGCGCGGCTCGATTCGGTGGTGATCATGCGCCGCAACGGCAATCAGGTTAAGGCCGTGCGTTATGACGTGGAAAAAGCCCTGGCCGGCGATGCCTCGCAAATCGCCTACCTGCAACCGGACGACATGCTGTACGTGCCCAAGACCAAACTGGCGAGTGCCGGTGAACTCGCACGGCAACTGGCCGACGTGGTGTTGTTCCAGGGTGTGGGCCTGAGCTTTGGCTACCGCCTCGATAACAAAGACGACAACAGTAACTAACTCTCAGGTGACCTGACATGAATCCAAAGGAAAACTACCTGCACGAGTTCTTCAGGATCTTCTTCGCCAACAAGCAGTTGGTGAAGCGGGTATTCCTGGTCTTTGCAGTGATCGCCCTGGTCTTGCCGCTGATGCTCAAACAGAGCTTCGATATCACCGCGCAAGTCATCGTGCAGTCGAAAAAACTCTCCCAGGGTGACGCCACCACGTCACTGACCGTGGACAACGCCACCTTCATTCCGCCATCGCTGGCCGACATGGAAACCGAGAGCAATATCCTGCGCTCCCCGGCCCTGATCCGGCAGACCATCAGTGAGTTGCGCGACAAGGGCGAGTACACCCCTGCCCCCGGCGTGTTCAACACACTGGTGCTGCAACCGATCAAACGCTTCATCACCTCGCCGCTGCGTGAGTACGTGATCAACCCGGTGAAAAGCGCGCTGGGCATGGAAACCGATCCGGTGCGCGACACCACGCTGGATGCGTTGACCCAGGAAGCCATCGACAAACTGAAGATTGAAACCCTGCCAGGCTCCAACGTGATCTCGATCATCTACAGCTTCGGTGATCCGCATCAGGGCACGCAGTTTGTCGCGGCCTTGCTGCAAAACTACCTGGCCAGCCGTCAGGAACTGCAATCGATCGACCTGCCACAAACCTTCTACGAAACCAAGAAGCACCAATATCAGGTGCGCCTTGATGGCCTTGAAGGCACCCGGCTGGCCTTGCTCGAAGGCGTCGGCTCGTCCGATCCGAAGGAGGAAATCACCTTCCGCCTCAACGCGATCAACACCGAGGAGCAAGCGCTCAACCTGTATCAGGACCGCCGCCTGCAAAGCCAACGCTGGCTCGACTACCTGAAAACCAGCCTGGCCGCCGCCAGCAATAACAAGCTCAACGACTACACCTTCCCCTACACCTTCACCACCACCGTGGACAACGTGGCGTTTGAAGACCGCGAGATCAAACAGATGGGTGAAGCACTGACCAATCAGGTCAGCCGCTACATGAACGACCTGGCGATCTTCCAGCCGAGCAGTGAACCGATGTTGCTGACCCGTGAGCAAATCACTCGCACCCGTCAGCAGTTTTTGAAAGTGGTGAGCAACCGGATTCAGGAACGCACCAACGACCTGGCGATTGTCAGCTCGGTGATCGACCAGAAGACCGCGCGCATTGCCGAGTTCAAGAACCGCATCCACCAGTTGCAGGAAACCCAGAGCAAACTGCGGCAGATGGACACCGAGATCGACGCCTTGCACGCAGCGTTCTCGACCTACGCCCAGCGCTTTGCCGAAAGCAGCACTGCCCGCTCGCTCGACAACGACCTGTCCAACGCCCGTGTCCTGAGCCCACCGTACGAACCGACCGAAGCGGCGTTTCCCAAGCCGTTCCTGATCATCCCGTTCGGCTTGTTCACCGGTCTGCTGCTGGCGATTGCCCTGGTCTACGTGCGTGAGTTCTTCGATCACCGCTTCAAGGCTCCGGCGCAAATCACCCACGAACTGGGCTTGCCGGTGCTGTTGGTGATCAACGATCAAAACGTCGAGCCGATCAATCCGCACAAGAACTGGTCCGTGCCAAGCCTCGTGCATTGGGTGCGCAATTGAACGCGCCGCTCAACCCTGCCACCGCCCTGCCGATCATTCATTTGCTCAGCAGCGGTGGGTTCTATGGGGCTGAGCGGATGCTGCTCGACCACTGCCTGGCGACGCCGGGGCAGCACCAGGTGCTGTTTCTCGATGCGCCGCCAGAATTGATCGCACGGTTTCGTGAGGCCGGGGTGGATTGCCGTGGTTGCGCGGGGCTGGGGGAGTTGCTCACGCATTTGCGTCAGCGCCGTGGGGAAGAACCACTGATCAACACGCACAATTTCAAGGGCCTGTTGTTTGGTTGGGTCGGCGCGACGTTGTTGCGTTTGCCGCTGGTGATCACCCAGCACGGGTTCACCCCGCGCAGCCGCAAGCAGAAATTCTACACCTGGCTGAGCCTGCAACTGTGCCGCACCGCCTCGGTGAATCGTGTGGTTTGCGTCGCTGAAAGCATCGCCACGCTGTGCCGTCAGGCCAGTGTGCGGGCGGAAAAACTGCAGGTGATTCCCAATGGTTTGCCCGCCGCCGCCACGCAGTGCTCGCCCAACGTTGACCGTCAGCGTTGGCTGGCCGGTTACGTCGGGCGCCTGAGCAGTGAAAAAGGCCCGGACCTGTTTCTCGATGCGCTGATCCCGTTGTGTCAGCAACACCCGCAACTGGACGCCGTGATGCTCGGCGACGGCCCTGAACGCGAGACGCTGCTGGCACGGATCAACGCCGCCGGTTTGCAATCGCGCATCACCTTGCCGGGTTATCAGACCGACATGGGGCTGTGGTGGCGCCAACTCGATGCGCTGGTGATCAGCTCGCGCACCGAAGGCACGCCAATGATTCTGCTCGAAGCGATGCAGGCCGGAGTGCCGGTGGTGGCGTTCGGTGTCGGCGGCATTCCCGATGTGCTGCAAGACCGGCACAACGGCTTGCTGGCAACACCCGCCAACAGCGCCGCCCTCGCCCGCCAGATCGATACCTTGCTGACGGAACCGGCACTCGCTGTGCAATTGATCGACAACGCAAAACGTACCCAACTGGACCGTTACGACCTCAAGGCCCTGGCCGAACGCTGGTCGCAGCTTTATATCCGTACTGCACGGGAGGCACGCGCGTGATCTTTCCGCTCTCGATCGTCAGTCTGCTCGGCCTGGTCTGCCTCGGTTTGCTGGCCAGCCCTTATCCCTTTCTGGCGCCGGGAGCGGTGCTGGGCCTGGTCGGTGTCGCGCTGCTGTACCGCAAACCCACCTGGGGCCTGCTCGGCATTGCGGCGCTGGTGCCGTTCGAAGGGTTCTTCAAGGACAGTTCACTGTCGGGCACCAAGTTCCTCGGCGCGTCGCTGGCAGTGATCCTGATGCTGCAACTGGCCCTGCGGCAGATTCCGTCCGAGCGCCTGCGCAGCAATACCTGGCGCTACCTGATCTGGTTTCTGGTGCTGTACCTGCTCAGCCTGCTCAATACCGATGACATGGGCATGTCATTGGGGCATCTGCGCGAGTTGAGTGTCGGCCTGATCCTGTTTGTGATTACCCTGCTGATTGGCCGTGACTTGAACCTGGACCTGTTCGCCAAACTGGTCACCGCCAGCGTCACGATGACCTGCGTACTGGCGATGTTCTCCAGCAAATATCAGGATCAGGGGCGTGCCGCCGGGTTGCTTGAAGACCCGAACGCCTTCGCCATGCTGATCGCCTTCGCCGTGCCGCTCGGCCTGTGGCTGGTGATCCGCAGCCCGAACCTGTTGCACCGTCTGGTCTGGGGTGGTTGCTGCGTGCTGTTGCTCGGCGGCATGACCAAGACTGAATCGCGCTCCGGGCTGGTGGTGTTGTTTCTCAGCCTGATCATCGGCGCCTGGCACTACCGCGCCGAGTTGACGCGTATCCGCCCGCGGCACCTGGGGTTTGCCATGCTCGGCGCAGTGATCGTGATTCCACTGGCGATTTATGCGATGCCCGCCGGCTATGTCGCCCGCATCCAGTCCCTGAGTATCTTGAGCGCGGGGGCCAAGAGTCAGGACGAATCCCTCGGTCGCCGCGCCTCTTACATCGTGGTCGGCAGCGCGATGATCCGCGAGAACCCGCTGCTCGGCTCCGGCCCCGGCACCTTTCCGCTGCACTACGCCACCACTGGGTACGCCAAGGCGTTTTCGGCCAACCGCAAAATCGGCGATCTGTACCGCCGCGCCCACAACACCTACCTGGAAATCTTCAGTGAACTGGGGATTCCGGCCGGCCTGCTGTTCGTCGGCATGCTCGCCCTCGGCCTGTACAACCTGATCCGCGCCCGGCGCCTCTGGATGCAGCGAGACAACCGCGAGCAAGCGGACTTGATGACGCACCTGGCGATGAGCTTTCTGTCGTTGACCCTGTTCCTGATGTTCCTCAGTGCACCGAACCAGAAGTACGTGTGGATCATGCTCGCCCTGACCAGCGTGCTGCGTGTGAAAGCCGAAGAAAGTCCGCCACGGGAGGCCAAGGCATGAGCCGAATCAGCATTGTGATTCCGATGTACAACGAAGCGCGCCACATCGCCCGCACCTTGCTCGCCGCGCAGAAAGCCGCGCACGCGGCCGGTCTCGATTGCGAGCTGATCGTGGTCGACAACGGCTCGCAGGATGAAGGCCCGCAGATTGCACGGCAGTTTGGTGCACAGGTGCTGGTGCAGCCGGGGATCCTGATCGGCGCCCTGCGCAATCGGGGTACGGCCATTGCCACCGGTGAGTGGCTGGCGTTCATCGACGCCGACGTCGAAATGCCTGAAGACTGGCTGACAAAACTGATCGCTCTCGAAAGAAAGGGGCAGGCCGATGTGTTCGGCCTGGATTTGCACACCCCGGCCGCAGCGCCGTGGTACGCCACGGCCTGGCAACGCCGCACGCTGCGCCCCTCGTCCCAGGGCTCTCGCCCGGTGGATTGGCTGCCCAGCTCCAATCTGCTGATGCGACGCAGCTGGTTCGACAAGGTCGATGGCTTCAATGAAAGCCTGCGCACCGGCGAGGACAAGGATTTCACCCTGCGCCAACACCAGGCCGGCGCGCGGAACCTCACGGTCAATGAATGCGTGGCCCTGCATTGGGGTTACGAAATGAACTGGCGCGAGTGGATGGGCAAGGAAATGTGGCGCCAGAGCAGCCACGTGCAATTGCTCCGCACCCATGGCGCGAGCCTGCGACTGCTGCGCTTTCCGCTGTTGTCGCTGGCAGCGTGGTTTCTCGATCTGATGGCGGTCTCGGCCCTGTGCGACGGCTTTCCGCATCACGCCGCGGTCATGTTGGCCATCACCACGGTGCCGGCGCTGATCATGAGCCTGCGCCAGAGCCGCAAACACCGCGACGTCGGCCTGACCCTGCAACTCTGGGGCTTGCATTGGGTGCGTCTGCACCTGGCCGGTGCCGCGCTCGTTCTCAGCCTGTGTCATTGGAATGCCAGGAGGCCCGCCCGTGGCTGAATTCATTTTCTGGTTGTGCCTGCTGCTCCCGGTTTACGCCTACCTCGGTTATCCCTTGTTGCTGACGCTGCTGTCGCCGATGTTCGCGGCGCGGCGTCATGGCGCGCCGGAGCCACTGAACGTGAGCGTAGTGATTGCCGCGCACAACGAAGCGCGGCACATCGAACACAAGTTGCGCACCCTGCTCGCCCAGGACTACACGCCCGCCTCGCTGCAGATCATTCTGGCCAGCGACGGTTCGACCGATGACACCGTGGCCTGCGCACGCAAAGTGATTGACCCGCGCATCACCGTGCTCGACCTGCCGCGCCAAGGCAAAGCCGCGACCCTGAATGCCGGCGTGGCGCTGAGCAACGGCGATATTCTGGTGTTCACCGATGCCGACAACCAATGGTCGCGCGACACCCTCGGCCATTTGCTCGCACCGCTGAGCGACCCGCAGGTCGGCGCCTGTGCCGGGCACATGGTGATCCCCGTGACGGGCGGTGGCCTGAGCGTCGGCGACAGCCTGTATCGGCATTACGAAGGCTGGCTGCGCCGGGTCGAAAATCGCACCGGCTGCATGGTCTCCGCCGACGGCGCATTGCTGGCCTTGCGTCGCGAGTTGTTCCAGAACGTGCCGGCGGAGGTCAACGACGACTTCTTCATCAGCACCTGCGCACCCGTCGCGTTCAAACGCATCGTCTATGTGCCCGAGGCGCAGGTGATCGACCAGGGCGTCGATGAAGCCGACAAGCAGTTCCGTCGCCGCCAGCGTGTCACCGTCGGCGGCTTGCAAAGCCTGGCGCAGCGCAGCGAGCTGCTCAATCCGCTCAAGCATGGCCTGTATTCGATTGCCTTGATCAGCCACAAGCTGATCCGGCGTCTGGCACCGATCCTGTTGTTGCCGTTGCTGCTGAGCAATTTCTGGTTGTGGGACGACCACGGTTTTTATCGCCTGAGCCTGATCGCGCAACTGTTCGGTTATGCCATCGCCATCGCCGGCCTGCTGGATTCGCAACACCGCTTGCCCAAGCCCTTTCGCCTCGCCGCGTTCCTGCTGGTGACGCTGGCCGGCATGAGCATCGGCTTGTGGCAGTTCCTGCGCGGCCAGCGCTACGCCCAGTGGAACCCCGAACAGAATCGTTGAAAGGATTGAGCCATGGCGATCAAACAACTCTTAAAGCGCACCAGTGGTTGGCTCTACCTCAATTCGCCGGTCGGACGTAGTCAGCTGCAAGGCGCCGGCGTGATCCTGATGCTGCACCGGGTGCTGGCCGACGATCAGGCCGCGGCCCTGCCCCACCGCAATGAATTGTGCGTCGGGCCCAAGGCGTTCGAGCACTTGCTGGCGTGGCTGAAAAAACACTTCGACTGTGTGCCGTTGATGGAGATTCTGCACCCAGGGAAAATCCGCTCGGACCGGCCGAAAATCACCCTGACTTTCGACGACGGCTGGCGCGACAACGCGGTGAATGCCTACCCGCTGCTGCAAAAATACCAGGTGCCGGCGAGCATTTTTCTCTCCACCGATTTCATCGGCAGCCGTCAACGGTTCTGGTGGGAAAGCATCGGTGAAACCTTGTGGGGCAGCCACGGTGAATCCGCCCGAGTCCGCTTGATCGAGTCCCTGCAACAGGCCGGTTGTCCGTTGCCGGTGCCGTTCGCGGAGCTGGATGAAGAACGCCGCAGTCTGGCGCTGCTGCATTTCCTGCAAAGCCTGAAAAGCCTGAGCCCGATGACGCTGAACCAACTGACCGATGCCTGCCCGGACGAGTCGTTGCCCCAGGCGCTGGACTGGCATCAGGTGCGCTCGCTGGAAGCTTCCGGGCTGGTGCGTTTCGGCCCGCACGGCGCCAGTCACGCGATCCTGACCGGCCTCGACGATCAACGTTTGCATGAAGAGCTGAGCCGCAGCCGCGATGCGCTGCAACACGGTTGCAACCGGCCGTTGCCGGTTTATTGCTACCCCAACGGCGACAACGATGCGCGGGTGCGCGATCAGGTCGCCTTGCATGACTTCCCGTTTGCATTGGGCACCGGCACCGGGATTTATCGCGGCAGCGATGACCCTTTGAACCTGCCGCGTTTCGGCGTCAGTCAACGCGTAGCGCGCAATCCACAATTGCTGTCATGGCGTTTGTATCGCGGAGCCCGCGCATGAGCCGTAGCCATTACCTCAAGCACCTGGCCCTGAGCATGGGCACCAAACTGGCGATGATTGCGCTGCGGCTACTGCGCAACGTGTTGCTGGCGCGGATTCTCGGCCCGAGTGAGCGCGGCTTGTTTGCCCTGCTCAGCACCCTGCCCGACCTGATCAGCGCCGCCACCAGCGGTGGGCTGAACTCGGCGGTCGGTTATCAAGCGGCCAAACAGCGGCCGATGGGTTTGTTGCTAAGCCAAGTGTTGGTGTTCGGCTGCCTGCTGGCGGCAATGTTGACCTTGCTGGTGGTGGCGCTGGTGCGCGAATTCGGCAGCGAACTCGACATCACCACGCAACTGGGGCTCCTCGCCTGGCTGTTGTTGCTGGCGGTGCCGCTGACCGTGCTCAAGAGCGGGTTGCTGACCCTGCACAACGCCTCGGGCGGCGTGGTCGCCTTCAACGCCTTGCGCCTGGTGGAATCCCTCGCGCCGCTGTTGCTGTTCCTCGCGCTGTTCTGGATGTGGAAAGAGTCGGCCCTCGAAGCTGCGTTGATCAGTTGGCTGGCGGGGATCAGCCTGGTGGTGCTGGCGGGCTGGGTCTGGCTCAAACGTGATCAGCCGCTGAAGTTGCAATGGGACCGCGCCAGCCAGAACGAACTGCTGCGCTACAGCGCTCGCAGCCATCCGGACCTGTTGTTCCAGCAAGTGATCCTGCGTTCCGATTACCTGTTCATCGGCGCTCTGCTCGGCAGTACCGCGCTCGGTCATTACGCCATGGCCAGCGCCGCCGCCGAGTTGCTGCTGATCGTGCCGGAAGCGGTCACCACGCCGCTGATGAAACGCCTGCTGCAACAGGAAGAAGGCATCGACAAGGTCACGCCACTGGCGCTGCGCCTGACTGCGACGGTGATGCTCGGCGCCTGCCTGACCATGGCGGTGATCGGTGAATGGCTGATCGTCACGCTGTTCGGCGCGGCGTATCAACCGGCGTATCCAGCGTTGCTGGCATTGCTGCCGGGCCTGCTCGGCCTGTGCTACGCAAGCATCCTGCGCCTCGATTTGTTGGGCAAGAATCGTCCCGGCACCATCTCACTGTTGATGGGCCTCGGTGCCCTGCTCAACCTCGCACTGAACCTGGTCATGATCCCGGCGTACGGCATCGTCGGCGCGGCGGCCGCGTCGTCCATCGCTTATCTGGCGGTGACCATTGCACTGCTGGTGATGTACTGCCGCTTGAGCGGCGTGCCGGTCTGGCAAACCCTGATCATCCTGCCCAGCGACGTGGCACCGATGCTGCTGATGCTGCAAAGGAAGTCGGCATGAGGTATTTCGCCCTGCTGGTGAGCCTGGGGCTTTCGGTCGACGTCTACGCCGGGCCGATGCGCTGGGCGGACATTCGCGACGGCAGCTTGTACCTGCAAGCGGATCGCCCCGACACGCTGACGGTGCGCTGGACCCCGGCGTGGCAGGCGGATGCCAACGAAGAACAGCTGTACCTGCTCGACGGCAAAGGCAAGCTTCAAGCTGAGCGCAAGATCGCCGCCAGTGAATTGAGCGGCACCCAGAGCTGGCCGCTGGCGCCGAATGCCGCCAGCTATCAACTGGAGATTCCGGGTTACAGCTTTCGCCGCTACAAGGTTGAACACGACGACAGCACGGTGGCGTTGTTCGCCCCGGCCAAGGTGCATTTCAGCGCCGAAACCCATGACGGCGACGAGTTGTTTTTCAAGGTCGCACCGGGTGAACACGCGGTGCTGGCCGGCAAGTTCCATGGCGGTGTCAATGCGCTGCAAGCGCAGCGGGTGGGCGACGGCAAACAGTTGTCGGTCGCGCTGAAACCTTATCGGGCTTATTGGCAGTTCGATCAGGTCGAGTTACCGGTCACCTCAAGCGAACAAGTGTGGCGCCTGCGCCTGCAAGGCAGCGGCAAAGTCGCGTTCTGGCTCGACGGCACCGCCAACCTGTTCGCGCAGGACCCGCAGCAGCTAAAACCGTTGCGCGAAGACGCGGGTGATGTGCGCCTGACGCTCAGCAAAGACGTGCTCGGCCCCACGCCGAACCTGGGCATCGCCCTGCCCTACGTGATGCCGCCGCCCTCCAGTTATGCGGTGCTCGATGCGCTCAAGCCGCAAGCGGGTGCTTATTACACCTTCGTTGACGTCACCGCGAAAAAGCCACAGTACGAAGATGCGTTGCGCCAGGTGTATCAGGACCGCTTCGGCATTTATCAGGACATCACGCTGTTGGCCGGCAGCCAGCGCCAGGCCGATTTGCGCGCCGACACCATGAGCAACGCCGGCCTCGACGCCTGGCTCGCCTCGACCCGCGCGCTCGGTGGCAAGGGCACGCACTACATCGGTTTCGCTGACGAGCCGAACCTCAACTATTCGAGCTACGCCCAGTACCAAAGCATCTTCAATAGCATGGCCCGGCAAGTGCGCAGCGATCCGGCCAATGCCAAGGCTGGTGTGCGCATCGCCATGCCGGCCAGTTCACGGCTGGTCAACGGCCCGTTCGCCGACAACGCCGCCGACAAACGCGGCATCGATTGGGCCAGGCGTTTGCTGGCGGAATCGGGTGACAACGTCGATGCGTTGGCCTGGCACGAATGGATGATTCGCGACCTGCTGGCGACCCGGGTCTACCGTGACAGCGTGCGTCGCGCCGCTGATCTGGTCGGCCTCGACGGCAAGGGCCGGCCACGCAAAGCCCTGTTGCTGGACCAGACCAACATGTCCAGCGGTTCCAGCCTGAGCCCCTACGATCAGGACACCCATTTCGCCTCGCTGTGGTGGGCATCTGTGGTCATCAACTCGTCCCAGGACGGTTTGCTGGAGATGCTCAACTGGTTCCAGGCCGCCGATGAACCGAACTACCCCAAGGGCATGTTGAAGGTCCTGGGTGACGATCACTTCGAATTGAAACCGG
Organism: Pseudomonas sp. GW821-FHT10C09; assembly: GCF_059415465.1. Classification (NCBI taxonomy): domain Bacteria; kingdom Pseudomonadati; phylum Pseudomonadota; class Gammaproteobacteria; order Pseudomonadales; family Pseudomonadaceae; genus Pseudomonas; species Pseudomonas sp. GW821-FHT10C09. The sequence goes on along the minus strand of NZ_JBWKNG010000008.1, from coordinate 180,559 downwards.
TGGGCTTTGCCCAGCAGTTCATTCAGCAGCACTGGCTCGCCAACGTGGTGCGCGTGGAAAACGACGCCTTCGAAGTCGACGTGTTGGCGATGGCCGACGACGCGCAACGCAGCCTGTTGGGGGTCAACAAAGGCAAGCGTTTGCAGCATGTGAACCTGGCCGGCACCACGTGCCCGCTGCTCAAGGGTTCATTGCGTTACTTCGGCGCGGACAACCGCAGCCGCGACGCGCCTTTCAACTGCCAGAACGGGCGCGTCAGTTTCGACCTGCCAGGGGAAACCCTGTTCGCTCTGGGCTGGAGCGCCTCATGAACACCTTGAATTGCTTTGCCGCGCCGGCCCTTGCCGCGCGATGCATCACTCCCACCACGGCCACCGCCGTCAGGAGACATAACATGAGTGTTTTGCACAAACTCAGCGAACAGATCAAACAAAAAGGCCTGAGCGCCACGTTGAAAAAAGTCTGGAAGCATTACGTGTTCTTCCACGAAGAACTGTTGTGGATGGAACGCGACCTGGTCAGCCCGGTGCCGCCACACAAGCTACGGCCGTACCCGCCACTGCGGGTTGAAACCATTACCGCGCAGAACGCCGTGGCGTTCACCCGCCACTTCGGTGATCGTGTTGAGACCATGGCCGAACTGGCCCGCGAGGGCTACACCGGGCACATGCACCTGGACGATAAGGGCGACGCGGTAGCGTTTATTTGGGGCGCGGCGCGCAACTATAACGACAAGCATTACTACGGCTGCTGGTTCCCGGTGAAGGAAGGCGAGTTCTTCGAATTCGGCGGCGAACTGACCCGCGCGTATTGGGGCACCACGCTCTCGGTGGACCTGCAACTGGAGCTGTGGAAAGCGATGCAGGCCCAGGGTTGCAACAAGGTGGTGGATGTCTGCGAGTTCCACAACATTCCGGCCCTCAAGCTGCACATGCGCATGGGGTATCAGGAGCAAGGGCGGATCATGAACGTGTACAGCCTGTTCGGCTGGCGCTTCTTCCGCGAAACCCGTTACACAGGCTCGCGTCTGGATGCCTTGCGCAAACCGGCCCGTGAACCTGTCCCAGCCTCGGCGACCTGACCTTATGGCGGCACGATTGGAATGGCGCACGTCACTGTGCGCCGCTGACTTCCCGGCAGCGGCTTACGAAGCGCTGCGTCTGCGGGTGACGGACCACACGCCGTTCAACACGCTGGCCTGGATGGCCGCGTCTGAACAAGCATTGACCGCCGGGCAGCGCCTGCACGTGCTGCTGGGCTGGGAAGGCAATGAGTTGCAGTTGTGCCTGCCGCTGGTGGCGTCCGTCGAGCGGTTCGCCGGGCTGCCGTTTCGGACGCTGCATCACTTGGGCTACCCCCTCGCCGACCGTCTCGCCTTACTCACCTGCATGGACGCCGAGGACACGCGAAAGGCTTTTGTCGAGATCCGTAGACACTTGCCCCATGCCTTGCTGCAACTCAATGAGCTGTCGGAACCGGTCGGCGAAGAAAGCGTGCTGACGCAATGGATGGTCCACAGCTCGACCGGTGAACGCCGGCTCAGCTGCCGGGTGCCGGTGCACCTGATCAGCGAGGCCGACCATCAGGAAGTCTCCGGCGACCCGCGCTACAAACTGCGGCGTGCGCGTAAACGCATCGCCGCCTGTGGTGCTCAGGTTCGACGGATCACCCCGGATGCCTCGACCATGGGCCCGTTGCTGCAGGCGATCAGCGAAGTCGAAGCGGTGAGTTGGAAAGGTGACGAAGGCGTCGGGATTTTCTCTGACGAGCGTCATCGACAATGGATGGACCGCGCCTTCACCGCCCTCGCCGAACAAGGACTGGTGCGGGTGGTCGTGCTGGAACTGGACGGCCGTTGCATCAGCTACCGCCTCGGCTTGCTGGAGCAAGGTCGGCTGTACGATTACAACTTGGCCTTTCTGCCGCAATACGCCGATCTGGGCAGCGGCCGGGTACTGCTGGAAGAATGGATTCGCTGGGGGCTGGACGAGAACTGGCGCTGGATCGATGCCTCACGGGTCAGCCTGGAAAACTCCAGCCATCAACTGCACGAACGCATGACCGGACAGCTGGAACACTGGCGTTGGAGTTTCTATTCCTGGCGCCCGAGCGGTCTCGTCCTGGGCCTGGCGTTGCGCTTCTGGCAGCGGCTCAAGCCTTTGTGGCAACAGTGGAAAGCCCGGCGTGCGGCAGCAGCGGTAAAACCCGCTCCGGTTGCCGCGCCAGTCGCCAAAGCCGTCGAGCCGGCAAAAACCATCATGGAGAGCGAACATGCCTCGCCAAGTCATAGTCAACGCTGACGATTTCGGCCTCAGTGCCTGCGAAAATGCGGTGATCCTCGGGGCCTTCCAGGCCGGGGTCATCAGCTCCGCCACGGCCATGGCCAACATGCCGGCCTTCGAAGCGGCGTGTGTGATGGCGCGGCACCCGATGCTCGAAGGGCGGATCGGGCTGCACTTCAACCTCACCTACGGCCGGCCCCTTAGCCAGTCGATTCTGAACCGCAGGACGTTCTGCGACAGCGCCGGCGTGTTCGACCTCAACCTGCCCCGCCACCGTCTCTGGCTCAGTCGCCGGGATCGTGCGGCGGTGCTCGAAGAACTCGAAGCGCAATGGCAGCGTTGCCTGGACAACGGCGTACGCCCGAGCCATCTGGACTCCCATCAGCACGTACACAACATTTGGCCCATCGGTGAAATCGTCGCCCGCTTCGCTGCCCGTCAAGGCGTGCCGGTACGGCTGGCGCGCAACCTGGGGCAAAACCTGAGCCTGCCCAAACGCGTATTCAAGGAGCTGCTCAATCGGCGTCTAAACCACTTGGCCGGCGCCACCGCTGACTATGTGTGCACCCCGGTTGATCTGCGCAATGCGGCGCCGCCGCTGGATGGGTTGCTGGAGATTGTCGCGCACCCCAATCAGCTCGGTGCCGATTTTGGCGATGCTTATCTGGATCAGGGCGAGTCGTTGAGCGCCCTGCTGGAGCAGCGTTTGCCGGGGGTGGAACGCGTCGCCTACACCGTGGTGGGCAAGTCGTTCAGCGAGCGTGCGGAGGCGGTGCTGGAATAAAAAACAACACGGTTTTTTGACGCCTGAAATTGTGTCTGAACTGTTACACACGTTGAAACAAAAGGCCGGAGATGGCAGCGCCATGAAATGGCCACTGTGATCTATACCCACACTACATTCATCCACGCACGACCATTTCCTTCGTCAAGGAGGGCTTCATGAACGCACTCGACAAGCTTCGCGAACGCATCAAACAAAAAGGTCTGAGCCGCACATTCAACACCCTGTGGAAGCGCTATGTGTTTTTCCATTGGGAACTGTTGTGGATGGAGCGCGACCTGGTCAGTCCGGTGCCGCCGCACAAACTGCGTCCCTATTCGGGTTTACGCAAGGTGGACATCACCCCGGAAAACGCCACGGCATTTGCCAAGCATTTTGGTGACCGCGTCGGCACCATGGCCGAACTTGCCGCCGAAGGTCACACCGGGCACATGTACCTGGACGACGAAGGCCACGCCTGCGCGTTCATCTGGGGCAGCACCCGCGACTATCACGACCGTCACTATTACGGCTGCTGGTTCCCGGTCAAACCCGGTGAGTTCTTTGAATTCGGCGGCGAAATGACCCGCGCCTACTTCGGCACCAGCCTGTCGGTGGATGTCCAGGTCGCCCTGTGGGAAGCGATGCAGGCACAAGGCTGCAACAAGGTGGTGGACACCTGCGAAACCCACAACATCCCGGCCCTCAAGCTGCACATCCGCATGGGGTATCACGAACAGGGGCGCGTGACCCACGTCTATGGCCTGTTCGGCCGCTGGCGCTTCTACCGCCAATCCACCTATACCGGTTCACGCCTGGACCCACTGCGCAAACCGGGCCGGCCAGTGGTGACGAGTGCGGCGCAGGCTTGATGTTCGCTTAAGCATTGCGGTGTCAGTGACACCGCTTTCTCGAGCAGGCTCGCTCCCACAGGGGATCTTCCAGGCCAGACATCAGTGACATCTGAACGACCTTCTGCCATGGTTCACAGCATTGTCCATTTGCAGTCTGTGATCACAGCACGCCAACAATGGGGGTCCGTCTCATGAGCAAAGCGTCCTACATTCCGCCCAAGGTCTGGAAACACAACGCCCCGTCTGGCGGCGAATTCGCCAGCATCAACCGGCCAACCGCCGGGCCGACCCATGACAAGACCTTACCGGTCGGCAAGCATCCATTGCAGCTCTACTCCCTCGCCACGCCCAACGGCGTGAAAGTGACCATCCTGCTGGAAGAGTTGTTGGCGCTTGGACATACCGGCGCGGAGTACGACGCCTGGCTGATCCGCATCAACGACGGTGATCAGTTCTCCAGCGGCTTTGTCGAGATCAACCCGAATTCGAAGATCCCGGCATTGCTGGACCACAGCGCGAAGCCGCCGATCCGCGTTTTCGAATCCGGTTCGATCCTGCTGTATCTGGCGGAAAAATTCGGCGCTTTCCTGCCCACCGATGCGGCAGGACGCACCGAAACCTTGAATTGGCTGTTCTGGCAAATGGGCGCGGCCCCCTATCTGGGCGGCGGCTTCGGGCATTTCTATGCCTACGCGCCGGAGAAACTCGAGTACCCGATCAACCGCTTCACGATGGAGACCAAGCGGCAGCTGGATGTCCTTGATCGCCGACTGGCCGAAAGCGCCTACCTGGCGGGCGATCACTACACCATCGCCGACATTGCGGTCTGGCCCTGGTATGGCCAACTGGTGCGAGACAAGGTGTACTCGGCGGCCGAATTTCTGTCTGCACACGAATACACCCACGTGCAGCGCTGGGCGGAGGAAATCGCCAAGCGCCCTGCGGTCCTGCGCGGACAGCGCGTCAACCGTACGTGGGGCGATGAGGAAAGCCAGGTGCCTGAACGGCATGAGGCTGATGATTTGAACACCTGAAAAAGGTTTGATGGCTGACAGATAAACCGTAGTGCGGCCATCGCGAGCAAGCTCGGCTCCTACAGGGATCTACGCCGGACACAAAATCTGTGCCTGATGAAGATCAAAACTGTGGGAGCGAGCCTGCTCGCGAAGGGGCCGGAAGCGGCACTACTTCTCTCAGCGCTTCACCACCAACGTAAAACACATCGGCAACTGCGCCACCTGCCGCTCATACCGGTCATACAATTCCTCCCGATTCGAGTGCGGGTATTCCTTGAAGTGGCTGATCTGCAACCCTGCATCGAGGGCACCGGTGAAGATGTCTCCCAGGGTGTGAACAAACCAGTAGGACGCCGCAGCCTGCTGCTCGACCTTGCCTTCATAAACGATCGGCTGATTCTGCACAAACGGCTCGCGGCGAAAATACGAGCTGTCGGGGCGATACGGATCAGCCGATTCGGGGTCGAACATTTCCAGGAACGGATGGGTTTCGTACACCACCAGCGCCCCGCCCGGCTTGAGGGTTTGCGCGACATGCCGCATGAACTCGCCAATGTCCGGCATCCAGTTCAACACGCCGATGGTGATCAGGGCCACGTCGAAACGCTGATGCAACGAGGTCGGTAAATGATGGATATCGGCTTCGATAAATTCAGGCTGATGGGGTGAGCGCGACGCCAACTCCCGCGCCTGATCGAGAAACGCAGCCGACTGATCGACCCCCACCACGCTGCGGGCACCCAGCGCATACAGCGAGAGACTTTCGCGGCCGTTGTTGCAGCCCAGTTGCACCACGTCCTTGCCATCGACGCCTACCTGTTCCAGCACGCCAGTCAACGTCGCATCCAGGCAGGTAAAATCCCTCTGCCCCACAGCACTCACCATCTCGTGCCATTCGCGGGTGTCTTTGTGGTGTCGGGCGGAATCGTTCCACGCCTCGCGGTTGCTGGCGATGGCTTGTTCTTGCGTCGGCATTTCCATTGCACGCTCCAGATTCGGGTCTTGATTGACCGGGCCAAGTCTAGATCGAAGCGCTGAAAAAACCTGTTGGAATCTTGTAAACCGGCCATGGCGAACGCGCTACCCGTACGGCAGCTATAGTTAATGACCTTGGGGAATTGCGCGAAAACCGAATGCACAGGTGTTGCCATGAAAAAAACCGATCTGATGCTGTTCACTGTCTGCCTGACGCTGGCGAGCGTCGCCCACGCGGACGACAGCCTGACGCCGACCACCGACTACAGCAGTGAATTCAATTATTACGGAGCCGACCAGCCCTTTGCTCACCCGGTTCCGCCCTCCATGAACATCATTCCGCCGGGGTCGTACATCCCGACTTCGCCCCAGGATTTCGTGCCGATTTCCAGCGAGCACGTGTTCTACGATTCACGCTTGCCGACCATCGCCGATGCCTCCACCCGGGTGTTCATTCGCACGTACGACGCCGAGCACGGCGTGTATGTGAACGAAGAAGTCATCGACCCGGGCTGCCTGCTCGAATGCCTCAGTCGTCAGGGGCCTGTGCTGCAATAAGGTTCACCACTGGCGCTTATCCGGGCGTGCCAGGCCGAGTTTTTCGATCCGGTAACGCAACATGTCGCGGCTAAGGCCCAACAGCCGAGCGGACTTGGTGACGTTCCAGTCGGTCTTGTCGAGCATCTTGCGCACCATGTCGCGCTCGACTTCCGGCAGGTTCATCGACTCGGTGCCGCTGTAGACCGGGCGCGGCTCGTGGTGTTGCGGCTCATGCTGATACATCGGCGGGTCGTCCACCAGGCTCAGGCAGACGTTCAACTGATGCGCGGCGATGGTATCGCTCTGGGCCAGCAGCACGGTTTGCTCGAGCATGTTGCGCAGCTCGCGCACGTTGCCCGGCCAGCTGTAGCTCAGAAGCAGCTCTTCAGCCTGATCGCTGAAATGCAGGTTCGGCTTGCCATAGCGTTTGCCGTGAATCGACAGGAAATGCCGGGCCAGCAGCAGGATGTCTTCGCCACGGGCATACAGGCGCGGCACCTTGATGGAAATGATCCGCAGCCGGAAGAACAGGTCACGGCGAAACTTGCCCTGCTGGACCATTTGTTCGAGGTTGCAGTTGGTGGCGCTGATGACCCGCAGATCGACCTTGCGCTCCTTCACCGCACCGACCCGGCGAATGGTTCGGTCTTCCAGCAGCTTGAGCAGTTTGGCTTGCAGTATCAGGTCCATTTCACCGACTTCATCGAGAAACAACGTACCGCCATCGGCCGCTTCCACCAGGCCAGTCCGGCGGTCCTTGGCGTCGGTAAAGGCGCCCTTCTCGTGGCCGAACAGTTCCGATTCCACAAGGTTGGACGGGATCGATGCGCAGTTGAATTCAATGAACGGGCCTTTGCTGCGCGGGCCGTCAAAGTGCAACGCCCGCGCCACCAGTTCCTTACCGGTGCCGGTCTCGCCTTCGACCAGCACCGGCGGCAGGTCGGTGTTGGCCATGCGGCGCTCGGCATCGAGCAATTGGGCGATGGTGTTCTTCAGGTAGTTCATCGGCGCCGATTCGCCGATCAAGGCCTGCACGCCGGACTTCTGCGCTTCGCGTTCCTGATAGAACGACAACGTGCGCTCCATGCGGTCCGTGGCCAGCGCCTTGTCGAGCAGCAGCTTGAGCTCGGGCAGGGCCACCGGTTTGGTGACGTAATGAAAAGCGCCCTCTTTCATCGCCACCACGGCATCTTCGACGTTGCCGTAACCGGTCATCATGATCACTTTCAGATCCGGCGCGCTGATGCGCAGCTTCTGGATCAGGTCGTGACCACTCATACCCGGCAACGAGTTGTCGGTCAGCACCACATCCGGGGCGAACGTACTCAATTGCTCCAATGCATCTTCAGCAGAGTGGCAGACCGTCACCTCGAAGTCTTTGCGCTCCAGGTAGGTCTGAATATTCTCGGCGAGGAGTTCATCATCCTCGACCAGCAATATGCTGTGCTCCATATTCCCCTCCCGTTGCCACTTTAAAATTGAGACAGACGCGGGTTCCCTCCTGCTCCTGGCTGGTCAGCTCGACCGAGCCTTCGAAACGCTCCATTATTCGTTTGACCAGGGCCAGGCCGACGCCCAACCCGCCTTGTTTGGTGGTGAAGAACGGCTTGAAGACCATCTGTTGCTGCTGCTTGGTCATGCCTTTGCCGGTGTCACTGAGGGTCATGCGCACATGGCCGGGTTGTGGCTGTTCAATGTCGACGGTCAAGTGGCCGCCCTTGGGCATGGCTTCGAGGGCGTTGGCAAACAGGCTATTGAGAATTTGCGTGAGCAGCACCTGTTGGCTGACGACCGGTGGGCAGGTTTGAGGTGTGAAATGCACCTCCACGTTCGAACGTCTGATCAGCGCATCGAAAGCACTCAGGGTGTCATCGATGGCCAGCACCAGGTCGACCGTCTCGTAGTCATCATTCATGGGCCGCAACGACACCAGCAACTCCCGGACCCAACGCGACATGCGATCGACCTGGTTGATGATGTCGCCGATGTTCTTCTGCGCACTCTGGCTGGCGATTTCCTGGGCCAGTTCGGCGCTGGAGCGAATGTTTGCCAGCGGGTTGCGCAAACTGTGCGCCACCGCCGATGACATTTCCCCCAGTGCAACAAAAGTCTCATTGGTAATCAGTTGCTGTTGCTGGCTCTGCAGCAACATCGCGGCCCGGCGCACAATCCAGAACAACCCGAGGTAAATGACCAGGCCGCCGAGCACTGTCGCCATCCAGATTGCCTTGAAACCACGCTGGATGCGTTCCACCAGGTCCACCGGCTCCTTGTAGATCTCGACCATCGCGATCACTTTGCTTTTGTCGGCGTTGAACATCGGGATGTAGTTCTCGACGAACAGATATTTGGGCTCGCGCAACAGCATCTGTTCGGGACGTTCCTCGTCGATCTGGTGATAGCTGGTTGAGACGGTTTCCTTCATTTCAAAGGACTCGTCCAGTTCTTCGTCGCCTTCGACGCGCATACCGATCATTTGTGGATTGGTCGACCACACCACCGTGCGATCCAGGGCGTACACCACCGCCAGCAGCGTGTCCGGCAAGTGTTCGACATGATCCAGAAACTCTATGCGGGCCGAGGCACGGGAGCCTGGATCGACGTCGGGATAGGCATTGTCATCGCGCGGATCGAGCATTTCGCCCATGGTTCTTGTCGGGGTGATGCCAGCGTGGCGAATTTCCGCTTCACCGATTGCCTGGATGAATTGCGCGGTCAACATGGAGTCGCGTTCGATGCTCTCATCGACGACAAAACGCGTGGACACATAACCCAAACCCAGCGCCACGGCGGCAATGATCAAAAAGCTGCCCAGGGAAAACCAGCGCAGCAGATTGAACTGTCCCAACCGGTTCTGGCCCTCAGCTGCCGGGGTGGCCGGCGCAGGTGCTTTTTGTTGTTCTACTGTCGGCATAAGGGTGTCCTGAAATGCTCATATCAAGCCTGTTCAGCCGTGTCACGGATCAGTGTAGGTCGCATTGAACGTGCCTGACTGACCCAATGATAGTATTTCGCCGCTATTGCGCCTGCGCCGCTTGCAAAGGCTGCTGGCGCTCGGTTTCTTCCTGCAAAAAATCCACAATCGATTGCGCGGATTTCTCATCCAGGCGCAGGTTGGGCATCGGAATTTTGTCGAAGCGTTCAAACAGCTCCACGGCAATCGGGTCTTTCTCCTTGAGCATGCTGTCCGGCTCGCGAATCCAGCGGTTGAGCCATGCCGGGTCGCGCTGGCGGGTCACGCCGATCAGGTCCGGGCCGATGCTGCGCATGCCGAGGCCCTGCCCGTCCATCGGGCCCAGGCTGTGGCATGAAGCGCAGCGGGTGCGGAACAGTTCTTCGCCATTGCTTGGCGGGCGAATCTCCGGGGCGTTGGCATAGCTTTCTGCGACGCTTTCTTTTTTCCAGTTCTGCAAGGTGTTGGCCAACTGGTCGGCCAGAATCCACGGGTTCTCGAACGGTGAGGCTTTCATCCAGCGACCGGTGCTCTGGTTGCCGACGATCAGGCTCAGGTTGTGGTCCTTGCTGCGTCCGTTGTCGACGCCTTCAATGAACAGCCCGAGTTTCTTGCGCAGCTCAGTGACGTCGGCAAATTCCCCGGTGAGGAATTTCCAGCCGGGCCCGACCTTGAACCGTTGCGCATAGGACTTGAGCACTTCAGGTGTGTCGCTCAAGGGGTCGATGCTGATGGAGTAGAAAAAGATGTCCTTTCCGACCCGGTCGCCAAGCAGCTTTTGCACCTGGCGCAGGCGCGCGGTTTCCAGTGGGCAGGAGTCGCTGCACGAGGTGAAGATGAAGTTGATCACCACCACCTTGTCCTTGATCAGATCATCGAAAAAATGCACCTGCTGACCGTCCTGGTCGGTCAGCAGGGTGTTGGGGAAATAGTCGCCGCCCCAGGGTGTCGCCGATTCCGTTGGCGCCAGCACACCCTCATGGGCCAGCAGCACCTGACTGGCCAGCAGACAGGCGACCAATACCAATATCAGGTGCATGCCCAGGGCGCGGGAGCGCGGCGTGTGCACGTTCATGTCGGCTCCCTCGCGGCGTTTCATTGTTTGACCGTCACTTTAGGGCCGAAGCCGTCGCCAGTGCGGAAGGTTGGCAGCGCGGCCGAGTTGACGTAGCGCACACCATCCCAGCTTGGCAGCGGTGTTGGCATCAACTGGAATTGCCCGGGTTTCTCAATGTCCCAACGCAGCAGCATCGAGTTGTCTTCGTGCTGGGTGTTGTGACAGTGCTCCATGTAGGTCCCGGCGAATTCGCGAAAGTTGATCGCCATCTCGACACTGTCCAGGCCGTCTTTTTCCGTGCCGATGCGGTACACGTCCTTACGTGCCCATTTTTCCCATTCCGGTGGTGCCTTGCCGCCGCGACTGAGGATGATCCCCTCCTCGAAGTGCACATGCACCGGGTGGCTCCAGCCACTGCCGCCGAGCTTGATGTTCCACACCTCCAGGGTGCCGAAACCGGCGGCCCCGGCATCGGTCGGACCGTTGGCCAAGTGAGTCGCAGTGTTCAAGCGGCGTGGGTCCATGTGGAAGCCGAAGCCGCCATCGGTCTTGACCGTCCACGGTGCTTCATCGGTGCCGTCGGAACGGCCGAAGGTGAAGGTGCGGTGACGAGCCTGGGCCAGCAGTGCCTTGTCGGCCGCATTGTCGCGATGGATCTTCAGCGGGATCATCACCAGGCCTTCAGGCTTGCCCGGTTTGGCCGGTTCGTACGCTGCAGGGTCCATGGCCAGGTCTTGACCGGTGTAGGCCTTGACGTTGAGTTGCAACACCTTGCCCACCGCCGGGTCACCCTTGTCCCACTGCGGGCCTTTGCTGCCTTGTTTGATCACAGCCAGGTATTTCTCGGACAGTATGTCGCCCAACGGAATCGGCTCTTTCGGGCCTTTGCCATCGTCGTGGGCCAGCAGGTTGACGAAGAACAGCTTGTCCCCTGGCTTGATGCCGTTTTTCGCGAAGTTGACGATGATGTCGAAGCGCTCGGCGATGCCCTGGGTTGGCAGGATCGCGTTGTGGTTCTGTTTATCACCATCGGCATCGAGGTCCATGGAGCCGTCGAACGGCACGCTGTGTTCCATGATGTTGCCGTCGTTGGCAATCATGTGGAACGGCACGCGGGCATAGGACACGCCCGAGCCTTTAGGCCCCTGGAACTCGCCACTGGTGCCTTTGATTTCGCGTACCAGCGCCAGTTTGTAGTAACGCGATACCGAACCGTTGAGCATGCGGAACCGATAGCTGCGGGCGCGCACGTCCAGGGTCGGTTTCCACTGCCAGTTGACCAGCACCTGGTCACCGAGGAAGCCGTCGGTGTTGAAGGGGTTGAACCACAGCTGACCGCTCTGATCCCAGGCCTTGTCGGCGAACACCAGGTTGACGTCATAGTCGCGGTTACCCCACGGCAAGGCACTGCCACTCGGGAAGCGCAGGTTGACGCCGTCGTTCACCGATTCGTTGCCGCGGTCCAGGGCGCTGTAGTAGTTCATCATCGCCGCGTTGCCCTTGTAGACGTTCTGCGCGGTGAAATCGAGCATGTGGTCGTGGAACCAGTGGGTGCTCATGGTTTCGCGCCAGTCGCCACGGATCTTGATCGTGCCGTTCTCGCAGGTTTTGCGGCTGGGGTTGACGTCATTGGTCCACAGGGTTTCGCCTGGCGAGCAAGGGAATGCCGCGCGTGGATCATGAGCGTCGGTGTTGATGGTGTCGTAGCCGGCCAACTGGATCGGCCAGCGATAGTCGTAATACTGCCCGGGGAAGAAAAACGCGTTGGCATAACCATCGCTTTCGGCCGGGGCGTGACCGTTGTGTTCGTGGGTACTGATGGTGTGCAAGCCAAAGCCCATGTTGGCGGCGGGGTCGATCGGCAAGCCGTTGTAGTGACGCATCAACACCGGTTGGCCGTAACGCACCATCAGCAATTTTGGCGGCAGGGTGCCGTCGAAGGTCCAGACCGAGTTGTGATTCTGCACCGGCATGTTCGGGTGGAAACGCGCGTCGACACCTTTGGCGGTGCCATCGGTGGCCGCTACACCGGCGACGTTGTGATACAGGCCACCGGGGCCGAATTCGCCCACGGCGTAACCGTGCATCTGATGGCTGTCACGCCAGCCGCTGTTGAGCCTCGCCCCGGTTTGCACGGTTTTGTAGGCCACTTGCGGGTAGAACTCGTTCCAGCGCTGATGCGACCAACCCTTTCCTGGCGGACGACCTTCAGCCGACGAGCCGATGTGGCGGTTGAGGAACACTTCGATCTGCGCCTGCCATGGGTTGCGGTCCACCACGTTGGAGTACTGGCTGGGGAACGGTGTCAGCCCCGGTTGACGCATGAAAGCATCGAGTGCCGCGCTCGGTGGTGCACTGCGGGCGGCATTGGTCGGGTCCTGTTGTGGCAGCGGGCCGACCGCTGCCGGCGGGAAACCCAACGGCGCGGCCGGTGTGGTGGGGTCGAGTTTTTCCGGGCCGAACTCTTCGAACAGAACCAGTTGCTGAGTGAAGGGCTGGGCGCCAAACAACGGGCTCGGCTTGCCATTGGTGGGGTAGTTGAAACTGGTCTGCACCGCCGGCGGCAAGACGTTCTCTTTACGCGTATCGTCGCGGGTGCCTTTGACGCCATCGGGCAAATCGAAGGAATCCTGGTTGGCCTCCGGCATAGTCAAAATGGCGTTCAACGCCGTGGCTTCGTCAGCCGGTTCGTCGTAGTAGGCCGAGGGATCGGACGGTTCAGGCTGTCGCTCGTCATCGATCGGGCTGGCACGCAGATTCGCTGTGCCCAGCGTCATCGTCAGAAGGACGCCCAGAGGCGTCAACAGGCCAAGCCACTTGAAGGGATAACGCGCTTTTGTGTCCATCACCAGCCGCCTCGAAGTCATGAAGGGGGTGATGGGGGTTTTGCAAGGAGCTCGCCATATTTGTAACTGATTTATACGAAAGTATTAACACCCGCAAAAACAATGGCTTATCAACATCAATGTGCCATACCCGGAAAAACGACTGGGGCTTGACACCCGCTAACGGGGAAAGTTCATACCCAGTTTCAGGGAAAACGTTTAAACGACAAACGGACAGTCGTGCCCTCGCCTTCACGGCTGTCCAGGGTCACCCCGCCACCGAAACGGTCCATGATGCGCTTCACCAGCACCAGCCCGACGCCCAAGCCACCTTGCTTGGTGGTAAAGAACGGCCGGAACGCCATGCTGCGCTGCTCCTCGTTCATGCCTTTGCCAGTGTCGCTGACGCTCACACAAATACCTTTGTTGTCTGTCGGCTGCAGCAGAATGGTCAGTGTGCCGCCCTTGTCCATGGCTTCCAGCGCATTGGCCAGCAAGCTGTTGAGGATCTGCGTCAGCTGCACCTGCTGGCTCAACACCATCGGCGTCTCTTTTGGATCGAACACCACGTGAACATCAGCCTTGGCGATCTGATGCTCGAAGGCCAGCAGACTGTCATGCAAGCAGGCAACCAGGTTCACCGGTTCCGCTTCGTCATTGAGCGGTCGCAAGGATTGCAGCAGTTCCCGTACCCATTTCGACATGCGGTCGACCTGACCGATGATGTCGTTGATGTTCTTGCGGGCCGGGCCACTGTCGAACTCAAGGGCCAGCTCGGCGCTGGAACGAATGGTCGCCAACGGGTTGCGCAAACTATGGGCAACCGCTGAAGACATCTCCCCGAGGGCGACAAAGGTTTCGTTGGTGATCAGTTGTTTTTGTTGCGTGGCCAACAGAATCGCTGCTCGCCGCACGATCCAGTACAAGCCCAGATAGATCAGCCCGCCACCCAGGGCCGTGGCCAGCCAGATCAGGGCCAGACCACGCTCCATGCGGTCGATCAGGTCCTTGGGCTCCTTGTAGATCTCGACCATCGCGGTGACGGTGTCGCGGTCGGCGTCGAACAGCGGGATGTAATTCTCGATGAAGATGTAGTCCGGCGGCGTGACGAACTTTTGCTCCATGCGCGCCTTGTCGACGTTGTGATAGCTGGCGGACACCGGAGTCTTGGAGGCGAACGCCTGATCGAGGTCCTCGTCGGCATGGATCGTGGTGCCCATCAATTCCGGGTTGGTGGACCAGATCACCATGCGGTCCGGGGAGTAGATATTGGCCAGGATCACATCGGGCAAATGCTCGATGTGGTCGAGGAACTCACCCCGGGCACTGGCACGGGCCTGCGGGTCCACATCGGGAAAATCCTTGTCTTTGCGCGGGTCGAGCAACTCGCCCATGGTCCGCACATTGGGAATCGACACATGGCGCACCTCGGCCGAGGCAATCGCTTCAATGAATTGCGAGGTCAGCAACGCATCGCGCTGCACGCTCTCGGTGATCACAAAACGCGTGGACACCGCGCCCAGCGCCAGCGCCACCGTGCCGATCACCGCCATGCTGATCAGCGAAAACCAGCGCAGCAGATTGAACGGCTGTTTGCGCGAACTCAGGCGAATGTCGCCCTCTTCTTTGAGCAGGGCTGTGGCTTGAATAGTCATGGATAGGGTTCCCGGGTGCTCCCTATAGGGTTATAGCCCACTGCCCGATGTTTGCCCGGCTTCGGGTTTTGTCCCCCCCACTTTCCCCGCTTGCCCCAGTGCCCCGATCGACCCCCAAAACTGGGGACAGTCGCCCGCTTCAACGCCCGGAGTGATTTTGCCGCAGCAGTGCCACACGCAGCCCCTGCGGGCCTGTCGTGACCGTTTTCAAAGATTGGTATGGAAGTTGCCGAAGCCCTCTCAACTGACCCACCCCCGCGGGCAGGTCTTCTGATAGAGGGAATACTCATGCACCCTTTACTGTCCAAAACCACGATCGCCCTGATCGTGTCCGCTCTGGCCCAAGGCGCTGCGCAGGCGGCGCTGTTTGCCGTCGACACCGGACCTTACCTTCCCGCCAACGGCAATTTCGCCGCCTGGTATCAGGATACTCACGGCCGCACCCTTGATCTGTGCCTGTCCAAGGCCGTCAGCTCCAGGGTGGCCAGTGCCCCGGGCGCCCCGACTTACATGTGCTCGTTGATCCCCACACCGGGTGTTTTCGACGACACCCAACCGATGGTCTTCCCGACCAACTTTCCCGACGAAGCGTTCTGGGCGACCGGCGAAACCACCATCGTCGATGCCGCCCGAGGCATCGACCTGACCTATGTTTCTGCGGTTGAAGCAGCCTTCAGCGGCGGCGACCCCGTGGAAGGCGACCAGATCAGCTTCGCACGCATCCGCATCCGCATCGACGTGCCCACCGCCGGGACCTATGTCATAACCCACCCCTATGGCGTCGATGTGTTCACCGTCGATACCCCCGGGCGGCGGGCGATCAACATGACCCGGGACATCGGCATCGGCGCAGCGAAAACCTATGACGGCGCGCTCAAGGGCGATGTCGGTCCGTTCCTGCGCAGCGTCAACGGCCCCTACACCGAGACCAACCCGATTAGCGGTGCCGCCGAACAATTCGTCGGCGACCCGAACCTCACGGAAGCCGTCACCGGCAGTCCGTTCAACACCAACTACGTGCGTATCGAAGGCCCGAATGGCATTGACCTGCGCACGGACCTCTTTGCCGTCTCCGGCAAGCTGTCGACGGTGGTTCGGCCAACCCCGGTCATTGCCCAGCGCAGCACCTACTCACGGCATGCCGGTGCCAGCGCACCGGTGGCTCAGCAGGACGTCTTCGTCATGGCACCGCCCGCACCGGCGACTGTGACCCTGGACAGCAACAACCCGGTGTTGAACTTCACCGAAGCCGACAGCACCGGTCATTGGTACGCGCAGTCGGCGACCAACCCATCGTTGCCGAACACTCTGCAAGTGACCGCCGACAACCACCTGGCCATCGCCAGCAGCACGCCGACGATCCTGCCCATGCCCCTGTCGGACCTGGTGGTGATTTCCCGTGCCGAGTACAGCCTGGGCACCGGCCAGATCACCATCGTCGCCTCGACCAGTGATGAAACCTCGCCACCGGTGCTCAACGCCACCTCGGGTACCGGGGTGGCTATCGGCGCCCTCAGCGGCGATGGCGCCGTGAAAAGCCTGGCCACCGGCATTTCGCCGATTCCGCCGGCCAAGGTTCGGGTGACGTCATCCAATGGCGGCAGCGACACCGAAGAAGTGGTCATCGTGCAATGAACGCTCACATGCCCAGATCCTCATCAGGAGGCATCATGAACAATTGGCCACGCCTGGCGCTCAACGCCCTGGGACTGACTCTATCGCTGTCCGGCAGTGCTTTCGCGCAACTCGCTGCCGTCGACCCCGGCCCCTATACCTTCGCCTCCGGGAAGTTCCCGATCTGGTATCAGGACAACAATCTGCTGTCGATGGAGCTGTGCCAGTCCAAAGCCGTCAGTTCGCGGGTAGGCGCCTCTGTACCACCCGCCTACATGTGCACCCTGCTGCCGGCACCGGGCATTTTCGACGATGCCCAGCCGATGGTGTTCCCGGATAACTGGCCAGACGAATCCTTCTGGTTCCTCGCCGAGACCACCATCCCCAACAACGCCGCAGGCTACGGGATGGACGCCTACGTCGCCGGGATCGAGGCTGCATTTGCCGGCGGGGACCCGCTCGACGGTGATCAGATCAGCTTCGCGCGGATCCGCATGCGGATCAACATTCCCGTCGCCGGTACCTACACCATCACCCACCCTTACGGCGTGGAAACGGTCAACGTCACCACCCCCGGCCGTCGTGCGATCAACATCACCCGAGACGTCGGCGTCGGCGCGCCAGGGGTCTTCAGCGGCGCGGTGAACGGTGATATCGGGCCTTTCCTGCGCAGCGTCAACGGACCGTACACGGAAGTGAACCCGGAAACCGGCGCCGTCGAAACCTTTGTCGGCGATCCGAACCTCACCGAAGCTGTGACCGGCAGCCCCAACAACACCAACTTCGTGCGCATCCAGGGGCCGGCCGGGACTATCCAGGCCAACCTTTTCACCCTGTCCGGCAAAGTGCTCGACAGCCGTGCGCAAACACCGGTGGAAATCAGCCGCGCCACGTACCGGCGTACCGGCGGAACGGGTGGTAGCAGTACCCGCGTCGAAGTCTTTGGTAAAGCCAACAACGGCTCGACCCTGTGCTTCCGCGAAAGCATTGCCCTGGTCCCCGGCCCTCCTGTCTCGCCTTGCCAGACCACCATGGTCGGCGATAACAACGGCCTGTTCTTCGGCCAGCACCTGCTGGCCAATGGCGCCGTGCCTCCTGTCGTGGTGATCACTGCCACCAACCCGACCGGTTCAACCCGTCCGACCTCCGTGTCGAGCAAACTCACCGACGTGGTGAAAATCCAGACCGCTCGCTACAGCTGGAGCAATCACAGCCTGCTGATCGAAGCCACCTCCACCGACGAAGTGGGCATACCTGACATGGTCGCCCAAGGGTACGGAAGGCTATCGAAGAACGGCACGTTGCAGCGCTTGACCATCCCGGATCTGCTGCAGCCACCGGCCACCGTGACGATCAAGTCGGCCGCGGGCGGCAGTGACACCGAGCCGGTCGTGGTGGTCGGCACCGCTCCGGACTCTGGCCAGAACAAGGCGCCGATCGGCGTTGCCGATGTGGGCAGCACCACCTTCGGCGTGCCAGTCACCCTCAACCTGCTGGCCAACGACAGCGACCCGGATGGCAACACACCGCTGAGCGTCACCGCGCTGACACAACCGGCCGCTGGCCAGGGCACCGTGGCATTGGCCGTCAACAACGTGGTCTATACCCCGCCCGCCGTCGTCAATGCACCGTTGACCACGACCTTCACCTACAAGGTTCAAGACGCCAAAGGCCTGGCCTCGACCGACCCTGTGACCGTGACCGTCAGCGTGGCGCCTAACCAGTCTCCGGTGGCTGTCAACGACAGCGTCTCGACCCAGGCTGCGCCGGTCACGATCAACGTGTTGGCCAACGATACCGACCCTGAAGGCAACTTGCCGCTGGCCGTCGCCAGCCTCACCCAAACGGCAGCAGGTCGCGGCAGTGTCGCCATCAACGGCACAGCGATCACCTATACGCCTCCGGCTGCTGTGCTGCTGCCTTTCACCACGACCTTCACCTACATCGCCCGGGACAGCTTCGGCGCCCTGTCGGCTCCGGCCACGGTCACCGTGCAGGTGTCGCCACCGCTGGTCCTTGAAGTCTTCAACGTGACGGCTGCCACGGTCACCGCCCGTGCCGGCAACCGCTTCACCTGGAACTTCACCGGCACCTCGTCGACGGTCGCTGGCAACACGGTCACCGTCCAGGTCACCACACCGGCCGGGCTGGTCACCCTGGGCACCGCCAACGTGGCGATCACCGGACGCTGGACCCTGACGGTCACCAACACCACGGTCGCCCCATCGCTCAACCCGACGGCCACCATCCGATCAACCCCGGGCTCGGTGCGCAACGTCTCCGTCACCGTGCAGTAAACGCTCGCCCCACCGTCCGCAATGGCCGGTGGGGCAAGCCCTCAACCAAGGACTCAGCCATGAAAACGTCGACCGCCGCCCTGCTCTGCCTGCTTCTGCTTTGCGGTAGCGCGGGTGTGCGCGCCGATGACTTGATGGACAACGACGACCTCGGCCCCGGCGGCGACCTGGGCGAGTTACCCCCACCGGTTGGCCAGCACGCGCTGATCGACCAGAACGGCCAGGCCAACATTGCGCTGGTGCAACAGAACGGCCAGTCGTTGCTCGGCAATATCGTCCAGTCGGGCAGCAATCAGGAGGCTTACATCCTGCAACAAGGCAACGACCTGATGGCAATGATCAACCAGCAAGGTTCCGGCAACGATGCCTCGATTACGCAAACCGGCAGCCACAACCGTGCGCAGATTTCCCAGAACGGCAATAACAACGACGCCAGCATCGTACAGGCCGGCACGGGGCTCTCCAGCGCCGTGACCCAGTCCGGGAACGGCATGAGCGTCTCCGTCAAACAATATCGCTAAAGCACTGCACCACTTGGAGGTTCCATCATGTTCAAATTAATGCCCCTCACCGCCGCCATACTGGTCATCCTCAGTGCCCAGGCGATGGCCGACGACAGCACGTCCATCCAGAACCAGAACGGCGATGCCAACATCGCCAACGTGAAACAGACCACGGCCAGTTTCAGCACGTCCACCCAGCAGCAGGCGGGTACGGGCAACGATGCCGCGACCTTGCAGGACAACGCCACCGGCACTATCGAGCAGACCCAGGTCGGTGACTACAACGCCGGCTACGGTGAGCAGCTGTATGACAGCGGCAGCACCATCACCCAGCAGCAGGTCGGCACGTTCAACACCAGCCACGCCAGCCAGTCGATTGGCGTCGGCGCCAGCCAGGCGTTGCAACAACAACTGGGTAACGGCAACTTCTCGTTTATCTACCAGGACAGTCAGGACGGCAGCACCGCCACGACCTTCCAGCAAGGCGACAACAACGAAGCCAACATCGAACAGATGGAACTGGGCGTGGAGAACACCGCGTCCATCATCCAACTCGGTAACACCAACTACGGCACCGCCGAGCAGGTGTTCCACGAAGGTGGCCAGATCAACATCAATCAGTCGGGCAACGATAACTATGCCTATGGCGATCAACGCAACGGACTGGGCGGCACAATAAGCATCAATCAACTCGGCGATGGCAACGGCAGCGAAGTCTGGCAAGACAGCCAGACTGCCAGCCAGACCACCATCCAACAGATCGGGCAAACCAACGAAACCGTGGTCGACCAGAGCTTCGGCCAAAACAACGTGGCGACGGTGCTGCAAGTCGGCGACCTCAACGCGATCTATGCCGACCAGTTCGAATCCCTCGGCTCGACCGTCGCGCTGTATCAATCGGGCACCGGCAACGTGCACTTCACCTATCAAAGTGGCGACAGCCATGTGCTCAACGCGAACTCGGTGGGTACCGGCAACAAAGTCTACGCCAGCAACTGGAAAGGCCCGCAAACGGGTGGTCAGTTCGGCAGCAACCAGCGTGCGACCGTCAACCAGGTGGGCACCAACAACGTCGCCAACTTCACCCAGAACGGCGCCGGCCACATCATGACCACCAACCAGTCCGGCACCGGCAACACCACCAAGGTCAACCAGGCCGACTCCTACAACGAGCTGTACTTCGACCAGAACGGCAGCGACAACATCCTCATCGCCGACCAGCGCGGCACCACCAACCTGGCCCAAGGCAGCAGCAATGGCACTGGCAACAGCACCGAGTTCGACCAGTCCGGCAGCGGCAACCAGGCCTACACCACACAGCTGTATGGCAGCGACAACATGATCACGGTCAAACAGGCCGACACCATGAACGTGGCCTATGTGACCCAGGGCGGCGCCGGCAACATTGCCAGTGTTGATCAAAGCGGCGTAAGCCAGACCGCCACCGTGCAGCAGTTTGGTAACGCCAACTCGGCAACGGTGTTGCAGCAATAATCGCAAGGCGTAAAAAACCGCGGCCCTTGGTGAAGGGTCGCGGTTTTTTTGTGTGTGCCTGGTGGGGGTTTGGTGGTAGTTAGGCCGCTTTCGCGAGCAAGCTCGCTCCCACATTTCGATCGGGGCTGGCCTGAAAATTTGGTGTCAGTTGTTGTGTCGGAAGGCTGGGAGATAGGCTTTGCCCGTCGCTGCAAATTCAGCGACACCGTGATCAAAGAAATCCCGAATCCCCTGTGGGAGCGAGCTTGCTCGCGATGACGGTGTGTCAATCGCCATCAACGTTGAATGTGAGTCCGTCTTCGCGAGCAGGCTCGCTCCCACAGTTGGATTGGGTACATTTGATAGGGAATGGTTGGCTGTGAGTCCGTCTTCGCGAGCAGGCTCGCTCCCACAGTTTTAAATCGGCGTACAGCCGTTGCCTCTCACCACTCAACAGGCCGAGCGTTAGCTCGCCTGAAAGCTTTTGATCTACCGCCCCCTCGGGAGGCTGAGTGGAGGTGTGCATCCGGGGAGTGGCGCGCAGCGCCGTTCGACGCAGTCGAACACGCTGCATGTAGGTCGTAGCGAAGCAGACCGGAGGGCAGTGTCCCCGGATGGATACCGGAACGAAGGAACGCCGAGCCTAAGCGAGGGGCCGGACGCTCGGGGCGAGACCTTTGGTTACTTTGGGCTGGGCCGGCACCCCGGCGTTTGCCAAAGTGACACGCCGTAAGGGCGGAACCATTAACGGCCGTTACCGCAGAAATGGATATGTACACCAAGGGGAAAACCAGGTCGGCCCGAAGGCCGCCTCGGTTCACTCACTCTCCGGATCAACCTTGGTCTGGGTCAGGTACCGGTCAAGCGTCGCATCGGCCTCCGGCGTGTTATCCCCTGCCACCTGCCACAAATGCCGCTCAATCCCCTGCGCCAGCAAATGCCCAACGGCCGCCTCGATCGCCGACAACACACACAACTGCGCCGGCTCGTTCGTGGTGTAACCGACTTCAGCTTCGAGCAACTTCTTGAACTCGATAAACTTGAACACCCCGGCACTACGGCTCACCGAATAGATCGTCTTGCTGGTCATCACGTTAGCCAACACCTGCCCACTGCGCACATCCACCGCCCGCAAGTTCACCGTGACCTGATCCACCCGGTACTCCCGGGAAATATCGATCCCCAGATAACGCGCCCCTTCCCCGCCACTGCGCACATTGGTGTCATAAGCAATGATCCCACCCTCAAGCATCATGTTCGCCGCTTGCAATGGAGGCAGTTCACCCTGGATATTCACCGGCGTATTAGCCTTTTTCTGCGAAGCGCGAATGATCTTGCGCTCGGTCAGCAGGTTCTGCAGCCCTTCCCGCTCCAGCACCACAAACCAGCCGCTGGACTGCAACGCATCCATCAACATGCTCGCCGCGCCCTGGGTCACGCTGGTTGAAAACGAACTGGCCGGGGTCGGTTTGTATTGCCCGGTCTGGTCGCGGAAACCGTACACCACCGCCATCAACCGGCCCTTGGGTCGAGGCATGGCCAGCAAATCGTAATAGGTCGACGCCCGTGGTGTCAGGGTCGGAGTCTTGGTGTCCTGCTCGGCCGACATCGGCTCGCGCAAACCACACCCTTGTAAGGTTGCCAACATCAGCCCTAGCGCAATTATTTTTTTCATGTCCCTAACTCCCCATCGACCCAAAGCCCTTTTAAGGGGCCAGGCCATTCACCTGGATTTCCGACACTTCACCGGTCGATCGGTCCGTCACTTCAATGGTCAGTGCACCGGAATCATCGACAACGTTGACAATAAAAGCGTCGGTAGAAAGGCTCCCCGAGTTACCGGAGGAAATGTTGTCCAGCACTTGCCCCAGCAACCGCGATTGCAGCTGACTGGTGAATCGCTCCAGGGCCGAAGTGCCGGCGATAGCGGTGCGATTTTTCAGGTCCGGATCGTCGTAGTCGTTCTGCGCCTGAGCGTTGTTGAGCAGCCAGGTGCCGTTCAACGGGTTGCCGCCGAACGAAGGGTTGATGGGTGTGTACACCAGCTCCGTGGCCTGGACCAGGCTGGCGCTGCCCAGCCCGAGCAGTAAAATGCCGGTGCACTGCAAGAACGTTTTCTTTTTCATAATTCGTCCCTCTCCAGGTCCGTAGTGTCTTGCAACAAGGCCTCCAGCTTCTGCTGGGCTATCTGTGCGCGAACCACGTCGGCGGCCTGATAGGCGTCGTCCTGGAGGTCCACGGTATTCGGCGGCAAGAAACGCCGATAAACCAGTCGCTGCCGATATTCCACGGTCACCAGGCTGCCCCAGCGAGCCGAAGGTCGTTCACGCACCACCAGGTTGAAATCCATCGGGCTGGTCGCGCGCAGACGTTCACTGAACGAGTAATAAAAGTCGTGGCCGATGTGCGAGATCGTGTCATCGACAATGAAACCGAGCATTTCCTCGTCTTCGCCGGCACTGGCGAAGGACGCCACGCAGGTGAGGATCAGGGCCGCGAGCCAGTGTCTGTTCATGGCGATAGCGCCTGAGGCGTTGAGGACTGGGCTTTCGGCGGGCCAGAGGTGCCGTCGAGGAAGGCCTTCTCGGCCACGAACTGCCAGTCTTTGTAGCTGGCCATCCCGACGAAATCCGACCACTGGCTGGGAAAATCAGTCTGCTTGAGCGGCGTGTCCGTCGAAGGGCTGTTGAGGCCGGTGATGCGCCCGTCGAAACCGCGCATCAGCGTCCACTCACCCCCGCCAATCGGGTCCGGGTACAGCTGGCGCAGATGATGTTTGGGTGATGGAAAACGCTCATCCTGCAGCAGGTCCGCCAATTCTTTCGGGTACTGCGCCAGGCCTGGCGAACTGCGGTAGTAGCTGCGCAGGGCCTGGGCGTACTGCGTGCCGACCCACAGCAACTGACGCTCCCGATCGCGGCGCGAGGCGGTTGCCCACAACTCGCCGGCGCTGGCCAGCCCCATGCCCATCACCATGATCAGGAACAGCACGCCCAGGTAGGTGAACCCCGCCTCGTCGGTCGGCTTACCACTCGGAATAAAGGCTGCCATCACGCGCCCTCCCTGTGGCTCCACTTTTGATATCAGCCACCCCGCCCGCCACGCCATCCGGCGGCGCGACCAGCACCCAGGTGTCCTTACGCTCGGCAATCGGGTCCATCGGCGCGTTGCGCAGGTAACGCTGTTCGATCAGTTGATCGAGGGAATCGGGGTAACGCCCGGTGTCGCCGTAGTAGTGATCCAGTGCTTCGCGCATGGCCGACAGGCTCTGGCGCAAAGTGGTTTCCTTCGACGTTTCGAGGCTGTTGAAATAGCGCGGCAAGGCGATGGTCATCAGCGTCGCGATGATTGCCATGACCACCATCAGTTCCAATAAGGTAAAGCCCTTTTGCCGACGCATATGCTCACCACTCCCGGTAGGCGATGCCGTTGAGACCCTTGCCCCGGGCCTTGGAGTAAACGTCAAAGACGTCTTCACCTTCACGCGGGTTTTGAGCCGTACTGTCATAAGAGCGCAAGCCCCAGCCACCTTCGTCGTCACGCTTGACCGCCGTCAGCGGGTCATGAGGCACGCGGCGCAAAAAGTAGAACTTGGCGCCCTTGGCACTGCGCACATCACGCACGCCTTCCACCAGCACTTGAAGATTGGGTGGATAGCCGCTGCTGTTCAGCGACTTCTCGATATAGCCGGCGTCAAAGGCGCGCTTGTAGGCGTCGATGGCATCGCGAATCTGGTACAGCGCGGTGCGCAGGTCCTGCTCTTTGCCCCGGCGCACCACGGTCTCGGTCAGCGGCGCGGCCATACCGGCCAGCAGGCCGATCAGGGCCAGCGTCACGACGACTTCGATCAAGGTAAAACCGCGTTGCGAGGCGTTCATGATCAAGGCTTCTCAATTGTGACTTGAGGGGTGGCGGAAGCCACCGGCCGGCCGACCGTCACTTCGGTGGTCACGCCAGGCACCGAGCGGTCGATGTGTTCATTCTGGATCTGTGGCTCCATCCGGCGATCCGGCGCCTGGATGTGCATGCTGGTTTCGGTGCCGGTAGGGAACTCCATGTCCGACGGGCTCTGGTACGGCAGGTTGCGCACGATCCGTGGGGTGATCGACAGCACCAACTCGGATTTGCCGACGGTGTCCTTGTTGCTGCCGAACAAGCGGCCAAGGCCCGGGATGTCGCCAAGACCGGGGATCTTGTTGCCCGTGGCGCCATGGTCGTTACGCACCAGGCCGGCGAGGATCTGTGTTTCGCCGTCATGCAGACGCAGCGTGGTCTGGGCGTTGCGGGTGTCGACCTGAACCGGAATGGTGCCTTGGCGGGTCGGTTCCAGCGGCGTGGCGTTACTCACTTCCAGGGCGATTTTGATCGCCACTTCATTGTTCAAGTGCACGATCGGCTGCACTTCCAGCTTCAGACCGACGTCGAGGTAGGTGACGCTTTCGGTGATCACCGGCCCTTGGGTCGACGGCACCGAAGTCGCACTGATGATTGGCACACGTTGACCAATGTGGATGCGTGCCTGCTCACGGTTGCTGACGCGAATCACCGGGCTGGCCAGGGTGTTGATGTCGTTGTCCTGCGCGTTGATCTTGGCTTGCGGCGATGGCGAGATGGAGATCCGGCTGGAGTCGATGCCTTTGAGTTGATCGAGGATCGTCACCGGCGAGCCGTCGGTGTTGATCACGCCGAAGGTGTTCGGCCATTGCAGGCCAAGGTCGAGAATCCGTTGACGGGCGACTTCCATCACTTCCACTTCCAGCACCACTTCCGGGTTGGACTGGTCTTGCGATTGCAGGAGCTTTTCGGCCATGCGCACGGCGTCTTCGCTGTCGCGCATGGTCAGGGTATTGAGGCGCTCATCGACGAACACGTCGCGAGTCTTGAGCATGGTCTTGATCATGTTCAGCGCGGTGTTCGCATCGATGCTGGTCAGGTAGAACGTGCGCATCACCAGCTCTTGATAGTCCTTGAGCTTTTGCGGCGAGTCCGGGTAGATCAGCAAGGTGTTTTCGTTGACGATTTTCTGGTGCAACTGGTTCTGTTGCAGCAGCAGTTCCACGGCGTCTTCGATGCGCACGTCACGCACGAAGATCGTGGCTTTCATGTCCGGGCGCAGGTCCTTGTCGAAGATGAAGTTCAGACCGGCCACCTGGGACAGCACTTCGAAAATGGTTTTCAGGTTGGCGTCGCGAAATTCCAGGGTCACCGGACGATCCAGGCGGGTGCGCAGTTGTGGGTACGGGATCACGTTGCGGCTCTGCACCAGGCGGATGTTGCCTTGCAGTTCCAGGGCACCGTCGTTTTTCGGGTCGAGTTCGAGGATCTGTTTGACCTGGCGATCGGCGCCGTAGATGTCGCCGCGACGCAGGTCGCCACGAGCCAGTTCGAGTTTTTCATCCATGCTGCGCAGGTAATCGAGTTGGCGCAGCGCGTCCTGGGCGCGACGGTTGTTTGGTTCGATGTTCAACACCCGGCCGTAGGCCATGCGTGCCGAAGGGAAATCACGGCGGGCGCGGTCCATGTCACCTTGAGACAGTAAGTTGGTCACCGCCAGCCTTCGCCCGCTGTTGAGGGCCAGGTGCAGCTCGGTGTCGCGGGGGTCTTCACGCAACCCTTCTTCGATACGGGCCAGGCCGGCTTCGTACTGCCCCGACTCGATCAGCTGGGAAGCTTCCTGGTTCGCGAGCTGCGCCGAACTGCACGCGGCCAGCGCTGCAGCGATGCAGACACTCAACAGCAAACGGGATGTGTTCATTGCGCGCTCCCCACAGACAAGGTCTGGGACAAATGCAGAGGCAAGTAGACAAAACTGAGTTCCACGTCGGAAATCCGCTCGATCCGCCAGGTTTCGTCGATCACATCCCCTTTGCGTACGACGTATATTTTTTCGCCGTTCTGCAAAAACACTTGCAGGTCGGAGCGGTCATTCAGCTTGCCAATGAACTGGAAAGGCATCGGCGGTACGCTGGGGGCTTGTACCACCGGGGTCTGGTTGACGGGCTGTTCGGTGACGCTGGCCAGGATCGGTGCGACCTTCCAGCTGCGGGCGGTGAACAGGTCGCCGGACGGGCTGAGGTCCTTGATCACCGCCGGTTTGCCATTGGCTGCTGCCGCCGGCAGCGTGCCGGTTTTGCTTTTGACCGGGGTGGTCGAGGCGGCGACAGACTCATCGCCCTCATCGGTTTTCTGCAAATATTGAGGACCCCAGGCCAGTCCCGCGGCCACGCCGAAGAACGCCATCCAACCCAGTACGCGCTTGGTATTCATCATGACCTCGACAGGTAAAGGGTCATGCGGATCCGCCCGGTCAGGTCGGTGTCGGCGATCTTCTTGCGCTGGAACTCCACGTCTTCCACCACCACTGCCGGCAACTGGCCGAGCAAGGCGTGCAGGAAGCGCCGCAGTTGCGGATAGCTGCCGCGCACCGGCAGCAGAATCTGGTAGCGGGCCAGGTGCGTCTTGGGGTCGATGCCCAGTGAATATTCACCGCGCGACAGGGTTATGTGTTCCTGGCTGGCCAGCGCGTAGATCTTGTCGATGGCCACAGTGGCCTGCGGTTGCGACGGCAGTTTGCTGCGGAAATCGTCGAGTTGACGCTGCGGCACCACCGGGGCGGCGACGCTGCCGTCTTCAACCTTGGCCAGGTACTCGCCGGCTTCCCGGGTCTGCTGGCTCAGCTGTTGCAGCGCTTGCCAGTCCGGCATCAACCCGCCGAGGCCATACACCAGGGCGACCAGCAGCAGCGCCATGCCAGCCAGGCCAGGAATGCCCAGGCCTTGCAGGTATTCGTGGACGATCAATCTAGGGATTCGCATCGCCGATCTCCCAGCTGGCCGACAGGTTGAATTGCACCGGGTGTTCCGGCACGTTGGCGACGATTTCGTGGCTGAGCAGCGACACGTCGGACAGCTCGTCGCTGGCTTCCAGGCGTTGGTGGAATTCGAGCATCGATTCCAGGTCCCGCGCCTCGGCGCTGATGCGCACCTGACCTTTGCGTGCATCCGGGGTCAGGGTCAGCAAGGCGACGTTATCGCGCGGCATCGCTTCGAGCATGGCGAACAGGCGCTCCCAAGGCCGACGCAGTTGCTGGGAGACTTTGCGCATTTCGGCCAGGTTCTGTGCCTGCTCGCGGGTTTCGGCCGGGGTCAGGGAGACCTTGCTGCCGTTGTCGCCGGTGAGCGCACGCTGGGCATGTTGCAGATGACCTTGTTGTTGCGAGGCCTCGTCATCGAGGTGCTGCTGGAAGAAGAAACACACCAACGCCAGCGTCACGCCACCGGCCAGCAAGCTCCAGCCCAATGGGCCGGAACGGCGACGCGGCTGGAAGTCGAGCATCAGCGGGCGCATGTCAGGCCACCGCCCGAGACATGACGTACAAACTGTCGCGTACGGCCGTCTGGTCTTCTTCAAGGGTGCGCAAGTGCACGCCCGGCACATCGGGATGCGAGTCGATGCGCGCCGGGGCGTGCAGGTAGACGTTGAGCGGCCGTTCGCTGGTGGAGGCCTGCAATTGGCTTTCACGACCGATCAGCGCGGTCAGCGCCGCGTCGCTGTCACTGCTGCCCGCCGAACGCACCGCCACCCAGCGCCCTTCCCGCGCCAGCAGCAACACGCTGCGCACCGGCTCGGCAACGACGAACAGAAAGTCGCCACCCTCAAAGCTCTTGTCGAAGTGATTGAACGCGGCCATCAGGTACGGCTGCACCGAACGCAGGCGCATGCCGCGACCGCTGACCAGGCTGCGCAGGCGCGTCAACAAGTCTTGCGGCAGTGCACTGGCGATCCGGTCGTAACCCGCAGGCTCGGCTGACAGCACCATGCTCCAGGGTTGGGTCGGTACACCATAAAGGTCTTCGAAGCACAGTTGGGCGAACCCGAGCAGTTCGTCGGGGCTGCTGATTTCTTCGCTCCAGGGCACCAGGCAGAAACGGCTGAAGTGCCCGGAGATCACCACACACAGCTCCGCACCGGCCGGCGCGTGTTCGCCGAGCAAACGGTCGAGGGTTTCGAGGGCGACGGCCCAGGCATGGAAGCCTTCGTCGATGAAGCCGACGCTGCCCAGCCACAGGGTGTCGCTGCCGCGGCGCTGGCCGAGGCCGACACCGCTGGCGCCGAGCACGGCGATATACCGATCACGAGACAAAAGTGACACGATTGATCTCCTCGAGCGTGGTACGCCCCTGTTGCACCAGTTCCAGGGCCGACTCGCGCAGCAGGCGCAAGCCACGTTTGCAGGCGTGGGCCTTGATCTTCGAAATGGGTTGGCGCTCGACAATCATTTGCCGCAGCTCGTCGTCCAGGTGCAGCAGCTCGGCGATCGCACTGCGCCCGCGATACCCGGTGCCCCGGCAGTGGCCGCAGCCCTTGCCATGCACAAACTGGTAGTGGCCGACCTCTTTCGGGTCGAGGCCCGAGGCGAGCAATTCGTCGTCGGTGGGGGTGACCGGCGCGCTGCAACTGGCGCAGACCAGGCGGATCAGCCGCTGCGCCAGCACCGCGTTGAGCGCCGACACCAGGCTGTAGGGGTCGATTTCCATTTGGGTGAAACGGCCGATCACGTCGAACACGTTGTTGGCGTGGATCGTGGTGAACACCAGGTGACCG
Source organism: Pseudomonas sp. GW821-FHT10C09 (assembly GCF_059415465.1). Taxonomy (NCBI): domain Bacteria; kingdom Pseudomonadati; phylum Pseudomonadota; class Gammaproteobacteria; order Pseudomonadales; family Pseudomonadaceae; genus Pseudomonas; species Pseudomonas sp. GW821-FHT10C09. The sequence continues at coordinate 151,148 of NZ_JBWKNG010000008.1, read as the reverse complement.
GTGAGTGCCGATTGCACGGCGATTTGCGCGGTGTCCGGGTCGCGGATTTCACCGACCATGATCTTGTCCGGGTCATGGCGCAGGATCGAGCGCAAGCCACGGGCGAAGGTCAGGCCTTTCTTTTCGTTGACCGGGATTTGCAGTACGCCCGGCAGTTGATATTCCACCGGGTCTTCGATGGTGATGATCTTGTCCACGCCGTGGTTGATCTCGGTGATCATCGCGTACAGCGTGGTGGTTTTACCGCTGCCGGTCGGGCCGGTCACCAGCACCATGCCGTAGGGTTCGGCGGCCAGACGCCGCAGTTGGCGCAGGGTTTCTTCTTCAAAGCCCAGGGCCTGCAATTGCACACCGCTGACTTTGTCGGCCAGGTCCTGTTTGTCGAGGACCCGCAGCACCGCGTCTTCGCCGAAAATGCTCGGCATGATCGACACCCGGAAGTCGATCTGCCGGCCGCTGATGCCGATCTTGAAGCGACCGTCCTGGGGCACGCGTTTTTCGCCGATGTCCAGTTCGGCCATGACTTTGACCCGGGAGATCACCTGCTCGGCAAACTCGCTGCCCTGGATTTTGCTGATGTTGTTGAGCACGCCATCGATCCGGTACTTGATCACCAGGCCGCTGCCGGTGGTGCCCAGGTGAATGTCACTGGCGTGCATTTTCAAGGCGTCGTAGAGGGTCGAGTTGACCAGTTTGACGACGACGCTGGCGTCTTCGCTGATGCTGGTCAGGGACAGGCTTTGCAGGGTGTCGATTTCAACGCCGGTGTCGGATTGGGCATTGAGCGATTCCACCGCGTGGAAGCTTTCTTCGTGGCGCGCCAGGTAGGCTTTCAGGTCGTCGGCATGCACCAGGTACAGCGGCGCACCGTGCAGGCAGTCGTCGATCCAGGCCAGGCGCGAGGTATCGAAGGGGTCGGCAAACACGCCGATGACCGCGTCTTCGTGACGCAGCAGGATGAATTCGCGCTTGAGGCATTGGGCCAGGGTGACCCGGTCGAATACCGGGATGGCCTTGAACAGGCTGTCGGTGTCGAGCACCGGATAATGCAGGGTGGTGCCGAGGCACTGGATGAAGGGCATCGGGGCGAGTTCGCACAACACCCCGAGGGCTTCCAGTACCCGTTCGCCGGAACTGGTGGCCCGAGCCCGAGCCTGGGCTAACTGCTCACTGGAAAAACGAGACGGTACACAGTCCAACAACGCCGGTTCGACGGCAAGGGATAGACGGTCCATGGCATGCTCTCCAACGCCCGGGGCTTTGAGCCCTGTCGGCGCGGCGAGTCATCGCGGCGAATGCCGGAACGCCTTGTCGCGCCAATTACTCCCCGGTGAGCAGTTGTTCGTCGTCTGGCGCCATGGAGGCCGATGTTCGTCGGCGATCTGCAAGCACCCAACTACCGTCGTACAACTGCAGCGGGAAACTCTCGGTCCTGCTCTGGCGTCGTTCGACGAATCCCTCGGAGGTGCTCACGCCCGTTTTGGGTTCGCGCTTCATCCCTAAAAGGTCACAGACTGCTCGGGCCAGTTCCGCCAACGGAAACGGTTTGAACAGGATATGGCTGACTCCCAGTTGCCGGGCCCGCTCACAGACTTCAGCGGTGGGGTGCCCGGTAATCAGCACAAAATGGCAATTCCTGTTCTGGCGGACCGCGTCGAGCACCTCAAAGCCTTCCATATCGGGCAAGCGGTAATCGAACACCATCACATCGGGTGCAAATTTTTCGGCTTCGCCGATGGCCTTCGCACCGTCGTTCGCTACCAGGACATCCAGCCCCTGCGCCGCCAGATAATCCCGGAGGTTTTGTGCAAGCAGCTGTTCGTCTTCAACAACCAGTATTTTGTTCAACAAGGTGGACTCCTTGTAACCGCAGGTCCGATATCCGTGCCTGGGAGTGCGCGCCTTAATTAGGCTAACGCACACTTCATGCCAGACTGAGTGCCGCTTTTTGGTCGACACATCGCTTTGATTTTCATGAAAAAACCTTTTCGCTCGCAAACCCCGTCCCCCAAAGACGGGGAAGCGCCCGGATTTGCATTGAAGCTTTCCCCACATTTGGGGGTGAAGCATCAATCATCGTCAATCCGTTCGATTCGATTGTTTGATCGAAGCTGCGCCAGAACTTGCAGACGTGCTTGAGCCTGTTGCTGTCGGGCAAGGTAAGCCCTGACCATTTCAAGCCCCTGCATTTCTGAGACATCGGCTGCCTCCAAGTGGTTCTGTAGATAAATCAAATGCCAGCCCAACGGCGTACGCACCGGTTCGCTGACGGCCCCCGGCGTCAGGGCGAAGGCCGCCGCTTCGAACTCGGGCAGCATGCGCCCCCGAGGAAAATAGCCCAGATCGCCGCCCTCTTTGGCCGAAGCATCTTCGGAGCCGGCCTTGGCGACACTGGCAAAGTCCTCGCCCTGGCTGATTTTCGCGCGCATCTCTATTAAGCGTAGCCGCGCCGCTTCAACCGTGGCGGCATCGGCGTCTTGCGGCACTTTGATCAGGATGTGCCGGGCCTGGATTTCTTCTGGCCTGCTCATGTCGGCGCGATGTTCCTCGTAAAACGTCCGGACCTGTTTTTCATCCGGTGTTCCCCCCGCCTGCACCAGCTCGGCAAAGACTTGCTGGGCCGCCAGTTCCCGACGGGTGTATTCGGTGAAGCTGGCTTCATCAAAACCGGCGTCCTGGAGCCGGCGGGCAAACACCTCCGGGCCGCCGATGGCTTGGCGGGTCTGGTCAACCTGGCGTTGCACGTCGGCATCGCTGATCACCACGCCGCGCTTGAGCGCTTCTTGCCACAGCAGCTCCTTGTCGATCAAGGCGTCCAGCGCCTTCTGCCGCAGCTGCTTATAAGCCTTGGGGTTGCGAATGTTGCCCACCGCCCGGCCCTGATCCTCGAGGAATTCGGCGAAATAGCGCTCCAGGCGAAACTCGGAAATTTCCTCGCCATTGACCCGCGCGGCGGCCGGGCCGTTGTTGCACAACGCGACCGGGACCCACAGTGTCAGCAGCATCAGCGCAATGTTGAGTTTCATGATCGGCCTCCGGTCAGGGCATGGCAGCAATGGGTTTGTAGGGTGCAACCACAAAGAAGCGCTGGTCGGGCAAGTCCACCGTCACGACGTGGGCACCGCTCAAGCCCAAGCGACGGCCCGGGCCAAAGTTGATCAACGGGGTCAACCCGGTCTCGAAATCATGCAAGCCTTCCAGGGCGCTGATGAGCTTCTCGCGGCTGGCGTCGCGCCCGGCCTGCTTCATGCCTTCGCTCAACAGCAGCATCGAGCTGTAGGCGCCGACTTGCAGCACCGCGTGCTGACCGCCCAACCCCTGGTTTTCGCGCAATTGCGTCAGCGCCAGGCGCCCGGCCAGCGTCCAGTCGCTGGGCACGAACGGGTAGGCCAAGAACAACCGACGGGAAAACCCGCTGGGCATTTGCAACACGTCACCGGCCACCTGATTCGAGGCCGCGAACAGGTAAGGCACCTGCCCCGCTTTTTGCAAACGCTCGGCCAAGCGACTGAAACCTCTGCCACTGCCCAGGTAAAACACCGAGCGCGAGCCCAGCGGCAGTTCGTCTTGTGCCTCGTCGTAGGCTTGCAACCGCACCTCTTGCCAACCGTGATCCTGCAAGTATTGGCCGAGGTCCTGCGCCGCCTGCCGTTGGCTCGGCTCGTCTGGGTAGATAATCAGCGTCGGCCCCTTGAGCACACGCAAATTGGCGGTGCCATAGTCGGCCAGGGCGATCAATTGTTCGCGCAGCCCCGGCAACGGTTCAAAGATTTGCCGACTGGCCTGCGCCATGCCTTGTAACGAGAGCGGCCCGATCAGCGGAATCCCGGCCTGTTCCAGACGCGCCGCCAGGTCCACGTCCAGCGCCGGGGCCAGCGGTGAGATCAGGGCGAACACTTGCTCCTGTTCGATCAACTGCTCCAGTGCCCGCTCGGCACTGGCGCGGTCCGGGCCAGGGTCGAGGATGGTCAAATTCACTTGCCGACCATGAATGCCGCCCGCTTCATTGATTCGTGCCACGCTGCCCCTGAGCACCGCCGCTACCGTAGCGCCCTCATCGGCCAGCGGTCCCTGACTGGGCAACAAGGTGCCCAGGTGCAGACTGTCGGCGGTCAATCCGGGGTCGCGGTCATCGGCCACACGCTTGAGGTAGGCCGTGAGGTTGCGTTGATCCTTCATCGACAGCACGAACCGCGGCATCGCCGGATCCAGTCGGTTGTTGGCCGAATCGCGACCTTCGGCAATGGCTCGGGCCAACGCGCCCTCGGTGTAGGCCGGATAGTCGCGACCGTTGACTTGCTCCTGGCCATAGCGGCTGGAGAGCCGCGACCAGCTGATGTCCGGCGGGCGCACCCCGCCTTCCGGCCGCCCCTGACCGTCGGCGCCATGGCAGTTGGCGCACGGCAAGCTGCTGGCCGGCAAGATCATGTCGGCGGCGCCGACCCGGGCCATGACCGGTTCACCGCTCTCGGACAGACCCTCGCGGTACAGGCGTTTGCCCGCACTTTCGCTAGGGGTGAGCGCTAACGCATGGGCGGTGCAATGCATGCCGCCAAGCAGTAGCAGGCCGAGGACCAGGGACGTTTTCATGGCGCGCTCAACGACCGGCCACGGGCATGGTCAGCAACTGCAAGCGCTGAGCAATGGCGGCGGCCGGGGCATCGGGACGGATTTTGCTCCAGCGCTTGTTCGCCACGTCACCGACGATCAACTGCGTGGAATGCTGTTCGGGGGTCGGCACGATCTGGCCGATACGACTCAGGACAAGGTCCATTTGCGCCTTGTCGCCAGTGAGAAAAAACCAGTGGGGCCCATCGACGCCCTGTTTCAAGGTGTAAGCCTTGAGTACCGCCGGCGTATCGCGCAGCGGATCACTGGTAAGGGAGATAAAGGTGATGCCATCAGCCTTGTCGCCCAGCAACTCACGCACTTCCTTGAGCTTGCGGGTGATCAGCGGACAGGCGTCGTTGCAGCTGGTGAAAATCACGTTCAGCAGCACCACGCGGTTTTGCAGCGCGTCGCTGTAGAAGCGCAGGGTCTCGCCGTTCTGATCCTGCAACGGCGTGTCGGTGAACCAGGTTTTCGCATCGTGCGTGCCGGTCGCCGGTTGCGCGGCAGCCACTGCCGACGCGGTTTCTTCGTGCCCTTCGTGGGCAAACGCCATCAAGCTGACAATGCAAAAGCACATTGTGAAGAGGATCAGGGCGAGCGCTCTCATGGCTGTTGCTCCATGGCAATGGCGGTGTGTTTGGCGTGGGCATTGCGCTGGCCGCTGATCTTCTCGACTTCACGGGTCAGCACGGCCGGGTCGGTGAAGCCGTAGTAGCGAGTCCAGTGGCGGCTGTTGCCATCGCCGACGAGGATCAATGGCTGATGGTTCTTGAAGTCGCCACTGAACGAGCCCAGGCCCTTGAGGGTTTCATTGATCGACTGCGAACTGCCGGTCAGCCAGCTCCAGCCCGGACCGTTCTGGAAGTTGCGGGCGTAGTCGTTCAGGCGTTTGGCGTCGTCGCGCTGCGGGTCGACGCTGATCGACACCAGCTGCACCTCGCCACCGACCCGGGCACCGAGTTGTTTTTGCACCTTGCCCATGATCGAGGACACCACCGGGCAGACCGTGGTGCAACTGGTGTAGATGAAGCTCATGACCACGATTTTGTTGCTGATCAGGTCCTTTTCCAGGCGCACCGATTTGCCGTTCTGGTCCACCAGTGCCACGTCGGCGAACTTGACCTGGGCGCTTTCGGAAGTGGCGCTTTTGGGCGGCATGTCGTGCCCGGCGTGTTCGTCCGCCGAGTGCGCCAGGGCCTGACCGATACCGGCCGCCAACAGGCAGAACGTCAGCCATCCACGGTTTGCGAAACGGTTCATGTCGGTGTCCTCTTCAGTTCGCAGTGCCGGGCAGAACCCGGACGCTGGCAAAGGTCTTGTCGTCGAAATTCGCACCCAGCGACGCCGCACGGACGTGCAAGTACCAAGCGCCGTTCTGGTCCAGGGTCACCGGGGCTTCATAGATGCCATTGCCCATGTCGAGGGCCGCGACTTCCTGCGCCCGGGACGTCGGCGCGCGGAAGTAGCGCACCTGAACATCCTTGACCCCGCTGCGCCGGGTCTTCTGCTGGCCCTGGACGATGCGAAAGCGCACCACGTAGGGGCTGCCGAGGGCGGCCGTGGACTTGTCGAGCATGAACTCCACTTTGGGCGCGCCGGGGTGTTGGGCGATTGATGGGTCTGGCTCGACCAACGCGGTGAAGCAGTGAATGATGTTCGGTTGATTGAGCAGGAACGCCACGTCGAAACGCCCGGCCGATGGCAACTTGATCCGCGCGCTGTACAGCCCCGGTTCAACCTCGCGCAAGCTGCGGTCGATGACCATCGCCGCCCGCGCCACTTGCCCGCGATTGGGGTATCCGGACATCGGCGCGTTCATCCCTTCGGCGTAGAAATAGGTGGTGTTGTCCACCGGGTTGACCACGAACACCGCGTTGTCGTCCCGCGACACTGCCAGGCTTGACGCCAGCGGCAGATCACCGGCCAGCCGTGGCGCTTGCGGCCCGGCCTCAAATCCCTGGCTGATCGGCGTGCGCCCCTGGCCCAGCGACGACAGGTTGATCATGGTGACTTTGGCCGACGCCAGTCCGCGCACATAGGCATAGGCCTTGGTGAACACCACCTGATAGGGCTCGGCCGACACGTCCAGTTCATGGATCAGCGAGTCGGTCGCGGCGTCGATCACCGAGGCCTGATTCTCCAGGGTGTTGAGCACAATGCCGAAGCGACCGTCAGCGCTGAAGCCCATCGGTCCCAGGCCCTGCTTTGCCTTGATCACCCGGCGCACCGCCAGGCTGGCGCTGTCGACCACAGTCACGGTGCCGTCCTCGCCATCGGCGACGTACACCGCCTGGGACAGCGGCGAGTACGCCACCGACAGCGGGTGCGAGCCGGTCTTGAGTTGCTTGCTGACGGTCAGGCTGGCGATGTCGATGATGCTCAAGGTGCCGTCGTCGCGGTTGGTGACGAAGGCAAAGCGGCTGTCCTTGCTGAAGGCGATTTCGTGATGCCCGGCCCCGGTGGCCAGGTGTTTGAGGGTCTTGAGGCTGCGGGTGTCGATGACCGTGACGCCGGACTCGTCGGCGGTCGACGCATTGTTGCCGACCCACAACAGACGTTCATCCGGTTGCAGGGCCACGCGCACCGGGTTGCTGCCAGCACTCACCGACTCCAGCAATTTGAATTGCTCACTGTCGATCACCGCCACTTCCCCGGCGGTCGGCATCGACAAAAACACGCGTTTGTTGTCCCTCGGGGTCACCCAATCCATCGGCGGTTGTTTGAGGTCGATCCGGGCCATGGTGCTGGTGATGCCGCCCACCGACACCGACGGGTCGACCACTGACACGCTGGCATCGCGGTTCATCACCAGCAGGAAGTAGCTGTTCAGGTCCAGCAACGGCCGCGCGCCAATGCTCGATTTGAGGAACACCCCGACCCGGGATTTGCAGCTTCGCTCGCGGCCTTGGGCCTGGTCGGCGGCAACGGTTTCGGGGTCGAGCCAGGCGCCGGGGTTGACGCCAGACAATGGCTGGCCCGAAGTGCTGTCCTTGACCCGGAACTGTACGTCGGCAAACTCGCCTTCGCGCAGTACACCGTCCTTGGCCAAAGGCTTGACCTCAAGCGCCACCGAGACCCCGTCACGGGAGAGGTTCTGGCCGCTCCAGGTGTCCGGCAGGGCGACTTCGCTGAGCATGCTCGGCGGCGCGGTGCGCCACACACCCAGGCTGATCAGCGCAACGCCTAAAACCAGCGCGCCACTGGCGATTCTGATGGTCCTGTTCATCCCTTTCTCCCCTTCAGATCTGTGTCTGCCTACGTACGGTGAACCTGTGGCGAGGGAGCTTGCTCCCGCTGGACTGCGCAGCAGTCCCCTTCCTTTTGGGTGAAGAGGGGGGCCGCTTCGCGACCCAGCGGGAGCAAGCTCCCTCGCCACAGATGACTCATCGCTCGTTCCTTCTCTGTACTGGCATGCGTTACGGCGCCGGTGCCGGTTCCGGTTCGTTGGTCACCCGCAGCAACCCCCACAGCCCGGCGGTATTGCCGTAGGCGGCGTAGTCACGGAACAGGTAATCGCCCGGTATCGCATTGCTGCCCCCGGCGCTCGGGTGCATGAAGCTGAAGTGCGCCGCCGGCAGGATGCTTTCGTGGGCGCCGATGTACATCGACATCGGGTTGTAGCCGAACCGCACCGAACCCACGCCCGGCGTCCCCATCGGATAACCGCCGGTGTCGCTCTTCTCCGACTGGAACGGGTTGACCGACCAGACGTGACCGTCCAGCTGGAACGTCGAACCACGGCTGCCACCGGTGGGCATCAGGATGTGGGTGCGGAACGGTTGCCCCGGTTTGGCATACAGCACCGGCGTCTGCGGATCGCCCCCCACCAACGCGTTGCTGTAGGCCATGTGCGCGTTGGGCACGTCGCCGTAACCATTACCGTCGGCGTGACCGAACGGCGCGTCCGGCGGCAGGCCGAAGCGGTACCACATCGGCTCGGTTTTATAGTTGATCGCCATGCTCGAGTTATCCTGCGGATCGGTCGGCACACCCGCTTCCGAGGCAATGCCTTCCACCGGCCGGCCATTGGCCCAACGCATGTTGAGTGCCTTCTGCCAGACCATCGCAAAGTCGCGGTAGGTGGTCTGCCCTGGCGCGGTGACCGTCGCGTTGACCTTGCGCGCATCCTCAACCCAGGTCGCGCCGATCGGCAGGATGCTCATCGCACCACCGAGGCCTTTTTGAGGCTGCTTGATCACGTCGGCCGGAGTGAAATTCAACCCGCCGAACTCCACCGCCGTGGCGTTGATGTTGTCGACACTGCGGCCCAGTTGCGTAATCGGCTTGCCTTCACGTTCCAGGTGCCCGGCGTAGTACTGATAAGTACGCGTCGGGTACGCACCGCTGTTGCCAACGCGTGGCGGTACGGTCTGGATCGGGTTGGTGCCGACGTTGGTGCCGTCGGATTTGGTGATGTCGTACGCCAGCAGTTGAGCGTGCAAGCCCACCGAGCTGGACGGCCGCATCAGGTTGTTGCTGAAGGTGGTCGAACCTTCGCCACCGTTGCGGTCACGCTTGACCATGCCCATCACCGAAGCGGTCTGGACCAGGTCCGGCATCACGGTCGGCAAACGGTTTTCCAGGGTGATGTTGATGCAATCACCAGCCGCCGCGCGCAGCACCAGCGGTTCCACAGGTACACCGGGTTTGAGCTTGCCGGTGACCGGGTCGAGGTCGGACTTGCGCACGTACAGAATCGCGGTCGGGTCATGCAACGGGCCGCTTTGCCCGCCGATGGTGAAGGTCGTCCCGTCCTCGGGGTCGTTCACCGTGACCTGTGGAATGCTCACCGCACGGGAGTTGTACACCAGCGTACCGCCCGCCGGATTCAACGGCCCGCCCACATGCTGGCCGATGCCCGCCGGGTCCGCCATGGACAGGTTCAGCGGGTTGCCGAGGATGTCGTTGGCCAGCGCCGCGACCACTTCATAGTTGCGTTGCACGGTCGGCCGGGTGCCGATGCCATTGGGGTTGGCGCCAATCCGTGGGCAAGCGCCATCGAAGGCCACGGTGTTGCGCATGCCCGCCGGTTTCGGGTTGTTCGGCAGCGCGAACAGGTCATTGCGTTGCGCGGTGTAGTTGCGCATCACGCCCCAGATTCCGCTCCAGTAACCTTCCAGGGAAGCGTCCATCGAGTACAGGTAATCCCCGGTGGTCGCCGCTGAGCTGGACAGCATCGAGACCGGCGCGATGAAGCCCATCTGCTCGGAGATCCCGATCATTTGCGACGAACGCCAGCCGGAGTTGGAGCTGTTGCCGAAACCGGAACCGCTTTGCAGCCACTTCACGCCGTGCAGGGTCACGTTGTGTTCTTCTTCATGACCGCCGGCATGCACCCGCAGCCGCACGTTGTCACCGGTGTAGGTGCGCAGCATCGGGGTGAACGGATCACCCGGTTCCGCACCGCCCTTGTTGATGTGCGGCGGGAACAGCGTGGTGCCGCCGGTAGGGCCGGTGGCAGCGGTGACCAGGTTAGGCGCCAGGTTCATCGCCGGGATCGCCCGGTCGGTGCGGCTTTGCATGGCGTACGCAAGGTCGCCACCGAGGCCGTCGGCCTGCATGCCGCGCTTGCCGTCCGGGCCGACCTTGTTCGGGTCATACACCCGCAGGGCCAGCGGTTCGTTGCGGTAATTGACCACGAACATGCCGGGGTCATCCACCGAGATGGCTTGCGGGCAAGGCCGGCTTGGGCAACCAGGCGACAGCCCACCGCGGGCTTCTACCACTTGCTCAAGCAGGGTCGCGGCTTCCTTGCGCACCGGCGGGTTGATCGCGTAGCGGAAGCTGTCGGCGGTGGCCGGGAAGGATTGCGCATCCGGCACACCATTCGGACCAGCGCCCACATACACACCGGCTTCATAGGCGTGCTGGAAGTCGCTGTATTCGAGGAAGAACTCGCGGAAGCTGTCGTTCTTGCCGTCGCCGTCCAGGTCACCGGTCGAAATCACTGCTTGCCACGAGGTCGGCCCGCCGTCCTGCCGCGCACCGCTGTACAACGGCTCGCCGGTTTCGGCGTGGAACCAGGTGGAACCGGCCGGCTCTGCCAGCACGGTGGCGTACAGACCGATTTGTTGGTGCGTCGATGGGCCCAAGTGGTCGTGGGTGAAAATGGTTCCCAGCCCACGGTCGACGCCTTTGCTGTTGACCACCGGATCGACGAACCAGCGCTGCATCGCCGTGCGCGCGCCCACCCAGTCGGCCCGGCCATATTGACCAAAGAACGGATGCGCCTTGGCCACCGGGCAAGCCGGTGTGCCGTCACGCGGGTCGGTGCCTTCGCACTGGTTGAACAGGCGAATCGCGTGGATGCGCTCTTGCACGGCACCGGGGGAAAGCACGCCGTCTTCATAGTTCCAGCCGTTGGCCGAGCCATCGGCGGCAGTCAGGTCCCATTTCGGCAGGTGGATGTGCTGACCGATCACGTCGGTTGGCGTGCGCACCTGATAGTCATCCATCTCGTAGATGGCCGGCACCAGGTTGGTTTGCTGGTACTGCACGCAATCGAACGTGTTCATGCGCATCACCAGCGGTTCTGGCGGACGCTGTTTGGTGATCACCGGCCAGGCGTCTTCCCACAGCGCCAGGATGCGCGCTTGCGGGAAGTGGTAGCCGACCTTGTTGTACACCGCGTCGAACTGAATGTTCGCGGCCTTATAGATGCGCGGACGGTCGGCGGTGAAGGTCGAGGAACCGATAAACGACAGGCCGTCGATCCGTTCGCCGCTGTTGAACTCGCCGGTGCCGGCGCTGGCGGTCAGGCGTTTTTGCCGATCGTCCATGCACGGTTCGTAGTACGGCGCACCCGCCATCGGCAAGGCGCCGTTGGTGCGGAAATTGCGCGCCACCACTTGATTGCCCGGCAGTACGGCGAAACTCGGATGTTCTTTTTTGGCGTGGAAGGCCATGGCGGCCTGTTCCACTTCGGTGCCTTCCTCAGGCATGTAAATCGGTTTGGCGCGGGTCACTTCCTTGGAGAAATCCAGCGACGTGGTGACGGTGTGCGCCTGACCACCCGAAGAGAAACCGTCCAGTGAATGACGCCCCAGACCGCCGTCCCAACCACCGGACTGCGCCGGATCGAGGTTGGCCCACAAGGCATTGCCGCTGGTTTTCAGGGATTGCGCCTTGGCGGCGTCGAGCATGTCCAGCGGCGGGGTTGGCGGACGTTGGCCCACCGAACTTTCCATGCCGCCGATCCAGAACGGATAACCCGGGTTTTTCAGGCTGCCGTCGGCATTGCGGTTGGCTTCGCTGCGGTCGACCAGAGCCAGGGAACCGATGGCTTGAGCACCACCGCTGCCACCGTGATGTTCGCCGTCGTCATCGCCCTCCTCGTCGTCATCGCCCTGACTGGCCACCAGGGTTTCGCTGATCTTCGGTACGACCGCGACTTTGCCCGGCATTGGCGCCATGGCTTTGCCCGGCAGCGGAACGACTGCGGGAATCGGTGTGCCGGCAATGATCTCGCCATCCGGCAAGGCCCGTGCGCCCGCCGCCGGTTTACCGCTGCGCAACGCGTAAGGTTCGCTGTGATAACCGTCGGTGCCCTGTTGGGACACTTCGAGTTTGGTGCCTTCCTCGAACACATCGTGCACCCGCCACATGCTCCACATGCCTTGGGCAAAGTGCGGATAGAAGTGGCAGTGATAGATCGCATCGCCGGCAACGCGGTTGCGATTGCCCGACCCACCATTGGCGATTTCATAGGTGTAACCGGCGCCCGGACCAATGCCCTGGGCATCGACATAGTCGGAGTTATCGTCATTGGGGTTGAACAGCCATTGATGGCCGTGCAAGTGGAAGATGTGCTGCTCGTGACCGTTGTGGGTGTTGCGGAATTTGACGAAGTCTCCGATGTAGCTGTGGTTGACGTTGGCCGGCTCGGACGGATACAGCGCCATGGTCGCCTTGACCCCGACCTGATCGGCGCGCGGCGTTTCACCCGGAAGAATGTTTTCCAGGCCGACGTTGGCCGGTACGTCCACCAGCATCGCCACGTCCCCCACGGTGTGGGAACTGAGGAAGAATTCTTCATAGGCGCAGGACAGGCAATCATGCATCGGCCCAACGCCCAGACGGTTGGCCACCACTTCGGCGCCCATGCCGCCGGAACCGTAGTTGATCATGAACGAGTCGCGGGTCGGCTCCAGCACGTGTGCCATCACCGGGTCCGCCCAGTACGCGGGGAATGCCTGGGTCGCCGCCACTTCATCCTGGAACTGCGAGGCGAAATCGCGGAACGGTTCCAGCCGGTTGGGCAGCGCCGGGTTGCGTTTGCCGATGGCTTCCAGCGGGTAGGTCGCGGGCGGGAAGCTGCCATCGGCGTTGCTGCCCATCACGATCGCATCGCTCTCGCTGGAGATGATTTCATTGCCATCGACCATGCCGATGATCGGCGTGCCGGCCTTGCCTTCACGGATCCACGGCTCGCGCTGCGGGTAGCGCGCCTGGTAATCGACAATCGGCTGGCCCGCCGGCGTGCGGCCGCTGCTGGCCAGGCGCATTTCTTCTTCGGTCACGGTGTTGCGATAGGTCCGGCCGCCCTTGGGCACCACCACAACCTCACCGAACAGACCGTTGGCGACGTTGCCTGCATCGCCTTCACCCCCGAAGGTGGCGCCACGGCTGCTGGCCGCAAACGCACCTTCACGCTCGGCGTACAGGGTGTAGGAACGCGTGGCACCGGGCGGAATCAGCGTGTTGGCATTGCGCCCGGTGAAGGACGCAATGTCGTCAATGCTGTTGACCGCTTGCAGGCCGTTGACCTGGAAGCCGACATGGCGGTCGGTGACTTGCTCATCAACCTTGAACTGGTCGGCATTGCCGGTTGCCCCCCCTTCTGCGCCCTCGACTTCGGTCTCTTCGTGCTTGCCGGGGTTGGCCTGATACGCCAGCAGGTTTTGCAGGTTGATCGTCAGGCAATCACCCGCCGCTACCCGCAGCACCAGGGGACGCGGACGCTTGTCCGGCCGCAACGAGACTTTGCCCGGCACCGCCGCGCCACCCTGGGCGAGGGACATGTTGTGATCGTCGACCACGTCACGGCGCAGGGCGAACATCATGCCGTTGGCGTTCTGTGCACCGAGGCGGTTGAACATCAGCGGCTGATCCAGCGCCACGACGTTCGCCACCAGATTGCGTTCGCAACGGGCGGCCGCTTCGGCCAGCTCGATGCCAAATAAGGGCGCTAAAAACAACAGCAGATTAACCAGATGATGTGCGTGGGGTATGCCGGACATAATCTCGGGCCTCGCGTTGGGTGTTCACAGGAACAATTCTCGACAAGTGCGCTGGAGCAATCCCCATGCCAAAAATAATTGTCTTGTTTTTCAGCCAGTTACTGTGACGACTTGATAACTCGGGGGATATTCCCCACTAATTCCCCACTTTTCTGCCGGGGCCATCATTCCCCACTGTTGGGGCAAACCGGCACTGGGGCTCGACTACAACGGCGCGTCCACGGCCAGGCCCTGCAAACGCCGGTATTGGCGCAGGACATCCGGCACATAGCGCTGGGTTTCGGCGAACGGCGGGATCACCCCGCCACGGCTGAGCACCGCTTGCGGCCCGGCGTTGTAGGCCGCTACCGCGAGAGCAATGTCGTTGTCGAACAGGGTCAACAGACGCTTGAGGTATTTGGCGCCGCCCTGGATGTTGGACTTGGGATCGTAGACATCCTTGACCCCCATCTCCCGCGCGGTCTCGGGCATCAATTGCATCAACCCGCCAGCGCCTTTGGCGGACGTTGCATCGGCGTTGTAGCGGGACTCGGCGCGGATGACGGCGTGCAACAGCGCCGCCGGAACTTCGTTGGCCTTGGCGGCCGCCGAGACCAGCTCGGCATAAGGTTGCGCGGCAATCATCTGCGGTTGCTGGTCGAGGCTGACGACCGCCGCGGTGGGCTCGTGAATCACCCGTTCATAGGTGCGGCCGGGACGGTGAACGTTGGACAAAACGTAGCTGCCCTTGGCGTCCACGGAAACGAAGACATCGGCCTGTGCAACGCTGCTCAACAGCAGACATCCGAGCAATCCAGTGGTGAGTGTTTTCATTGTTCTACCTCCCCTGGCCGGCCCCGAAAATTGGGGGTAATGCCCCACTGGCCGATCGTTAATCAGCCATACGCAAGCACTGTGCCGTAAGCGTGAAAGGCCGTAGTACGGGAGGTTCAGAAGGTTGCCCAAGGCTTTGCATGGCAATTGCATAAGCCTTTATTGCGACCCTTCTGCCGATTGTGTGAGGTCATCATGAATCAACGTCTGTGCTGTGCCCCGCGTACGCAACGCGGGTTCACCCTGCTCGAACTGCTGGTGGTGCTGGTGGTGCTGGGGCTGTTGGCCGGCATCGTCGCGCCGAAGTATTTCGCCCAGCTGGGCCGTTCCGAAGTCAAGGTCGCCAAGGCGCAAATCGAGGGCCTGGGCAAGGCGCTGGATTTGTATCGCCTGGAGGTCGGGCACTACCCGTCGACCGAACAGGGCTTGCAGGCGCTGGTCACCGCGCCGAGCGATGAAACCCACTGGACCGGCCCTTACTTGCAGAAAAAATTGCCGCAGGACCCTTGGGGCCGTAACTACACCTACCGCTATCCCGGCGAAAACGGTGAGTACGATCTGCTGTCCATGGGCAAGGACGGGCAGCCCGGTGGCGAAGGCGAAAACGCCGAAGTCACCAGTTGGCAATGACGGGGGACGACCATGCGCTTTCATCTCAAAGCCGTGGGAAAGGCCGGCGTGGTCTCGATGACGGTCGAGGCCCCCGGTCACAGCGAGGCTCGGCGCATCGTCGAGGACCAGGGCTTGCGGGTGGTCAGCCTGCAGGCCGAGCGGCACTGGCGCGCCTTGCGTCTGCAACAGCGCGAGACTTTCAACCTGGTGTTGTTCAGCCAGGAACTGACCACCCTGCTCAATGCAGGCCTGCCGCTGATCGATGCGCTGGAAAGCCTGGCCGAAAAAGAAAGCGCGCCCCAGGCCCGCAAAACCTTGAGCGAGCTGGTGCGCTTGCTGTACGAGGGCAAATCGTTCTCTCAGGCCTTGGGCCAGTTGTCGGCCGTATTCCCGCCTTTGTATGTGGCGCTGGTGCAGTCCAGCGAGAAGACCGGCGCCGTGGGCGAAGCCCTGGGCCGCTATGTCAGCTATCGCCAGCGCATGGACGAGGTTCGACAAAAAATCGTCAGCGCGTCGATCTACCCCATGCTGTTGCTGGTGGTGGGCGGTGGCGTGGTGTTGTTTTTGATGGGCTACGTGGTGCCGCGCTTCAGCCTGGTGTTTGAAGGCCTGGGGTCGAACCTGCCGTGGCTGTCGCAGGTGTTGATGACCAGCGGCATGTTCCTCCACGCGCATCAGGGCGAATTCTTTGGCGGGTTGCTGGCGATCATCGTCGCCCTCGCCTTCCTCCAGCGCCAACCGGCCTTTCGTCGGGGCGTAGACCGGCTGATCGAAAAACTCCCGGCGATCCACAAACGCATCTTCATGTATGAACTGGCGCGCTTCTACCGCTCGCTGGGGATTCTGCTGCAGGGCGGCATTCCCCTTGTCACCGCCATGGGCATGGTGCGTGGCCTGCTTACCGTGGCCTCGCGCACACGCCTGGACGAAGCCTGCGAACGGGTGCGCGAGGGCCAATCGCTGTCGGCTGCGCTTGAGCTCAATCACCTCGTGACCCCGGTGTCCCTGCGCTTGCTGCGCGCCGGCGAGCAGTCCGGCAACCTCGGGCAAATGATGGAGCGCAGCGCCGACTTCTACGACGAAGAAATCAGTCGCTGGCTCGAATGGTTTGTCCGGTTGTTCGAGCCGCTGCTCATGACGTTTATCGGGTTGTTGATCGGGGTCATCGTGATCCTGATGTACATGCCGATTTTCGAGCTCGCCTCAAGCATTCACTAAGGCTCTGGAATGGGGTCGAGCGCCACGTTGCTTTTTTTGTTGACGATAAAACCGAATAAATCCGGACGCTGGGGTGTTCATCAACTGAATCGAGCAGCAAGTTGCATTGTTCATCAACGTTCCAACCCTGAAGAAGACGGAGAACGACATGCACATCAACAAGCTTTTACTTGCAGTAGCTATTGGCGCGGTCTTGTCGGCGTCCACCGTATTGATACCGGATAGTCTGTCCAGTATGTCGACCGCTCAGGCCAAGGATGGTGGGGGTGGCGGAGGGGGTGGTGGCGGTGGCGGTAGTGGCGGCGGCGGTGGCGGTAATGGCGGCGGTGGCGGAGGTCATGGCGGCGGTGGCAATGGTGGCGGTGGCGGTGGCAATGGTGGCGGCGGCGGTGGCAATGGTGGCGGCGGCGGTGGCAATGGTGGCGGCGGCGGTGGCAATGGCGGTGGTGGAAACGGTGGCGGCGGCAACAGCGGCGGTCACGGTGGAAGCGGCAGTGGCGGTAATAGCGGCAGCGGCGGCAATAGCGGCAATAGCGGCAGCAGCCACAGCGGCAGCGACCATGGCCCGGGCAATGCCGGCAACACAGCCTCCTCCAACTCCGGGCGCAATGGCACGCACGCCGAACCTGGCGACGATCATGGCGTTCATCGTGCCGGTGAAATCGGCGATGACCATGGGGTTCATCGTGCCGGCGAAGTGTCCCACAACCAAAATGGCGCTCAGCGCTCCGGCGAAGTGTCCCACAACCAAAACGGCGCTCATCGCTCCGGCGAAGTGTCCCACAACCAAAATGGTGTTCATCGCGCCGGTGAAATCGGCGATGACCGTGGCGTACACGCCAATGGTGAAGTCGGCGATGACCGCGGCGTCCATGCCAACGGCGAAGTCGGCGATGACCGTGGTGTTCATGTCAACGGCGATGACAAAAGGACCTGATCACCCCTAAGCCCAGGTCATCCACACATCAACTGTAGGAGCGAGCCTGCTCGCGATAGCCATCTGTCATTCAACATTGATGTCGCCTGACACTCCGCCATCGCAGGCAAGCCAGCTCCCACAGGGGATCGCTGTCTTACCCCAATACCCGAGGCGACCCACGAACCAATGTGGGAGCGAGCCTGCTCGCGATAGCCATTTGTCATTCAACATTGTTGTCGTCTGACACGCCGCCATCGCGAGCAGGCTCACTCCTACAGGGGGAACTGTGTGAGGCTTAGAGTCCATCTTCAGTCTGATCCAGCTGTTCACGCAAAAACTCGATCAACGCCTGCACCGGTCGCGAACTCTGGCGATGCTGCGGATAGACCGCCGACAACCTCAGCGGCTCAGGTCGAAACGCGTCCAGCACCGGCACCAGCCTGCCGTCCTTCAAGGCTGCACCGACGATAAAGGTCGGCAAGTAGGTAATCCCCATCCCGGCAATCGCCGCGTCCTTGAGCAACTCCCCGTTGTTGACCCGCATCCGGCCCGTGACATTGACGGTCAGCGGTTTGCCCTGCCCTTCGAAACGCCATTGCACCTGACGACCGTGACCATACGGCAGGCAGTCATGGCCGTGCAGGTCTTCGGGGTTAAGCGGCGTGCCACGTTCGGCCAGGTACGTCGGGCTGGCGCAATACACACGCTGGATCGAGGCGATGCGCCGGGCGATCAACGTCGAGTCTTCGAGAATGCCGATACGCAACGCCAGGTCGTAGCCTTCACTGAGCAAGTCCACCGGGCGGTCACTCAGGTCCACTTCCACGGTGACATCACGATATCGCTGCAAGAACACCGGCAGCAGGCAACCCAAATGCGCCACCGCAAACGACAAGGGTGCGCTGATGCGAATCGTGCCCCGTGGCTCGGTGGTTTGCCCGGCGATGCCCTGCTCCACTTGCTCGACTTCACCGAGCAGGCGCAACGCCGACTCGTAATAACTCTGCCCCAGCGGCGTGACGTCCAGCCGCCGGGTCGAGCGATTGAGCAAGCGCACGCCCAGGCGCTCTTCGAGTTGCATCAGGCGCCGGCTGACGAACTGCTTGGACAGCCCCAATTGATCTGCTGCGGCCGTGAAGCTGCCGGAGTCCATGACCTGGCAAAAAATACGCATATCCTCGAACGGGTTCATTGTCACGCCCTGGTTGACAGTCAAACACTTTATAGCCGCTTTTTCGCCTGGAGGCATCCTATTAATCTGTGTCCACGGTGTTGCTGAGGCCTGAACCACAGCCAGCAGCAACCTGAAAACTCAGGTACTCAACGTCTAAAAACTTAAAAAGGACTTACCCATGAACATCCTCAAAAAAACCCTGACCGTTTCCCTCCTCGCGCTCTGCGTCGGCAACGCATTTGCGGCCGGCAGCCCTGGCGTCGAACACAACACCCAAGCCTTCCTCGAAGCCCTCGCCGCCGGTGGTGGCAAGCCGCTTGAGCAACTGAGCCCAAAAGATGCCCGAGCGGTGCTGACGGGTGCGCAGAATTCGGTGAAGGTTGATCTGTCAGGTGTTGAAGTCAGTGACCGCGCAATCAGCGTCGATGGCCAGACCATCAACCTGAAAATCGTGCGCCCAGCCAAGGTCAAAGGTGAATTGCCGGTGTTCATGTTCTTCCACGGTGGCGGTTGGGTATTGGGCGATTACCCGACTCACCAACGTTTGATCCACGACCTGGTGGTCGGCTCTGGCGCTGTCGCGGTGTACGTCGACTACACGCCGTCGCCGGAAGCGCACTACCCGACTGCGATCAATCAGGCCTACGCCGCTACCCGTTGGGTGGCCGAGCACGGCAAAGAGATCGGCGTCGATGGCAAGCGTCTGGCTGTAGCGGGCAACAGCGTCGGCGGCAACATGGCAGCGGTCGTGGCCTTGATGGCCAAGGAACAGAAAACCCCGGCGCTGCGCTTCCAGTTGTTGATGTGGCCAGTGACCAACGCCCGGTTCGACACCGGTTCGTACCAGCAATTTGCCGAAGGCCACTTCCTCACCAAAGGGATGATGAATTGGTTCTGGGACAACTACACCACCGACAGCGCCGAGCGTGCGCAGATCCATGCCTCGCCGTTGCAAGCCAGCGCCGAACAGCTCAAAGGCTTGCCCGCTGCCTTGGTGCAAACCGCCGAGTTCGACGTGTTGCGTGACGAAGGTGAAGCCTATGCCCGTCACCTCGACGCCGCCGGCGTACCGGTCACCGCCGTGCGGTACAACGGCATGATTCACGACTTCGGACTGCTCAACCCGCTGAGCCAGATTCCGGAAGTCAAAGCGGCGGTTCGCCAGGCTGCACTGGAACTCAAGACTCACCTGAACTGAGTCGCCTTAAAGGAGCCTGCCCTCGTGCAGGCTTTTTCCTGTCTGCCCTTTTGAAAACGGAGTTTCCCCATGTCCTTTGTCCTGGGTCATCTGCTGTCGTGGAGCGCGGTGTTGTTGGTGATCGACGCGCTGCTCTGGCACCTCGCGCCGTTCAACCATCGCATCACGCGGGTCGGCGTGCGCCTGGCGCTGTTTCTGGTTTTCAGCGCGCTGATCATCAACGCCGGCGTCAGCCCGTTGCTGGCGCCGTTGTTTGCCGACGATCGCGTGGCGCAATTGGGTGGCACGGCGCTGGGGATTCTCTGGTGGTTGTACGCCGCACGGGTGCTCACCGAAGTGATCGGCCTGGTGCTGATGCGGCGCATCGGTCACAGCGGCCGGTTGTTGCAGGACGTCATCGGAGCACTGGTGTTTCTGATCGCCATCGTGGCCGCTGCGGGTTACGTACTGGAGCTGCCGGTCAAAGGCTTACTGGCGACTTCCGGGGTCGTGGCCATCGTGGTCGGCCTGGCGTTGCAGAGCACGTTGAGCGACGTGTTTTCCGGGATCGTGCTCAACACCACCAAGCCCTATCAGGTCGACGACTGGATCGTCATCGACGGTGTGGAAGGCAAGGTGCTGGACATCGACTGGCGCGCCACGCATTTGCTCACCAGTGCCGGCAGCACCGCCGTGGTGCCGAACTCCGTGGCGGCCAAGGCAAAAATCGTTAACCTGAGCCGGCCCAACAACATGCACGGCGTATCGATCAGCATTCAGGTGCCCAACCATATTCGTCCACGTCGTGTGCTCGATGCGCTGGATCGAACCCTTCAGGGCAGCAGCAGTTTGCTGCTCAATCCCCCGCCGAAAGCGGTGCTAAAGGAGGCCGGAGAAACCATGTCCGAGTACGTGGCCAGCGGCTTCATCACCGAGTTGGGCAAGAAAAGCGAAGTGCGTAACCAACTGTTCGACCTGGCGCATCGGCACCTTGAAGCGGCGGGTATATCACGGCAGCTTGACGGCGTGATCGAACCCAGCGGCCGTGCACGGGCATTGTTGGATGAGGTCAAGGTTTTCCGTTCCTTGAGCGAAGCAGAGCGCGATCAACTGGCGCAATCGATGGTTGCGCAACAATATCCGGCAGGCCAGGTGGTGCTGGAGGTCGGCGAAGTGCCGGACAGCTTGATGGTCATCGCTACCGGCGTGATCAGTGCCACCGTGCCCGACGGCACCAGCCAAACCGAAGCCGGCCGCATGGGCCCGAGCGAAGTCATGGGCGAGCAAAGCATCCTCTCCGATACGCCATCCCAAGCCACGTTCACCACGTTGACCTCGTGCATTATTTACCGGATAGACAAATCCCTGACCCGCCACTGCATCGAACAACGCAGCGAAATCGGCCAGGCACTGAACAAATTGCAAGCCGTGAGGCAGCAGAACAGCCGATTGGCGTTGATGGCCAAACCGCTGCCGATAAAGAAAGGGGGCTTCCTGAGCTGGCTGCAAACACGTTAGGTAAAAAAATGCCCGCTCATTGCGGGCATTTTTTGTGGGCGAGACTTACTTCGACGTCAACACCGAATAGCTGTTCATCAAATTGCGATAGTTGGGAATGCGTGGCGACAGCAGATTCGCCAGGCCTTCCATGTCGTTGCGCCAGTCACCTTGCAGCTCGCAGGCCACCGAGAACCAGTTCACCAGTTGCGCACCCGCCGCCGCCATACGCGCCCATGCCGCTTGTTGCACGGTTTCGTTGAAGGTGCCCGAGGCGTCGGTGACGACGAACACTTCAAACCCTTCTGCCAGCGCCGACAGTGTCGGGAAGGTCACGCAAACGTCCGTCACCACGCCGGCAATGATCAACTGCTTGCGGCCGGTGGCTTTGACGGCTTTGACGAAGTCTTCGTTGTCCCACGCGTTGATCTGGCCTGGACGCGGGATGTACGGCGCGTCCGGGAACAGTTCCTTGAGCTCGGGCACCATCGGGCCGTTCGGGCCGTTTTCGAAACTGGTGGTGAGAATGGTCGGCAGTTTGAAGAACTTGGCCAGGTCCGCGAGGGCCAGCACGTTGTTCTTGAATTCGTTGGGCGAGAAATCCTGAACCAGCGAGATCAGACCGGTCTGGTGATCGACCAGCAAGACAACGGCATCATCCTTGTTCAGACGTTTGTACGGAACGTTGCTCATGTGAAACTCCTCGGTGGATGGGTATTACGTCGGGCGCCGACACAGTCCGTCGGCGCTTTGTTGTGATCGTCAGAACGCGAAGCACGAGCAGCCAAAGGCGCCCCAGAAACCCGCAAAATCGCTGACCGGCGCATTCGACAAGCGCGCCTTTTCATGGCTGTGAGCATGCACGCCGCACGGCCCGCTGCAATGGTGAACCTGCGCCTGCATCGGCGAGGTCGGACGCCAGTGGCCCGGCACCTTGACCACCGGCGACCAGTCCGGCAGCACCGGCACGCTGGCCGGCCCGAGTTTTTCGAAGTCACCGGCGGCGTACACCACCTTGCCGCCAACCACGGTCAACACCGACTCGATCCACTTGATCGCTTCTTCGTCGACGCTAAAAAAGTCCGCACTCAACGCCGCCACGTCCGCCAATTGCCCGACCTTGATCATGCCTTTCTTGCCCTGTTCGGAAGAGAACCAGGCGCTGCCATGAGTGAACAGTTCCAGCGCGGTCTGCCGGGACAGACCTTCGGCATGCAGCTCAAGCCCTCCCACTGTCCGGCCGCTGACCATCCAGTAGAGGGAAGTCCAAGGATTGTAGCTGGACACTCGCGTGGCATCGGTGCCGGCACCGACCGGTACGCCTTCGGCCAGCATGCGCTTGATCGGCGGTGTCGCTTCGGCGGCTTTGGCGCCGTAACGCTCGACAAAATATTCGCCCTGAAACGCCATGCGGTCCTGAATCGCGATACCACCGCCCAGCGCCCTCACCCGCTCGATGTTCTGCGGAGTGATGGTTTCAGCGTGGTCGAAAAACCATGGCAAGCCGTTGAACGGAATGTCGCGGTTGACCTTCTCGAACACGTCGAGCATGCGACTGATCGATTCGTTGTAGGTGGCGTGCAAACGGAACGGCCAGCGCTGCTCGACGAGGTGGCGCACCACCGGTTCCAGTTCGTCTTCCATGGTTTGCGGCAGGTCCGGACGCGGTTCGAGGAAGTCTTCGAAATCCGCCGCCGAGAACACCAGCATTTCCCCGGCGCCGTTGTGCCGCAGGTAATCGTCACCCTGATGCAGGGTCACGCTGCTGGTCCAGTTCTTGAAGTCGGTGAGCTCTTCTTTGGGCTTCTGGGTGAACAGGTTGTAGGCGATGCGAATGGTCAGTTGCTGGTCCTTGGCCAACTGCTCGATCACCTGATAATCGTCCGGGTAATTCTGGAAACCACCGCCGGCATCGATCGCGCTGGTGAGGCCCAGGCGATTGAGCTCGCGCATGAACTGGCGGGTCGAGTTGACCTGATACTCCAGCGGCAATTTCGGCCCCTTGGCCAGCGTCGAGTACAAAATCATCGCGTTGGGCCGCGCAACCAACATGCCGGTCGGCTCGCCGTTGGCATCGCGGACAATTTCGCCACCCGGCGGGTTCGGCGTATTGCGGGTGTAGCCGGCCACGCGCAACGCGGCACGGTTGAGCAAGGCGCGGTCGTACAAATGCAGCACGAACACCGGCGTGTCCGGTGCAGCTTGATTGAGTTCTTCGAGAGTCGGCATGCGCTTTTCGGCGAACTGGAATTCGTTCCAGCCACCGACCACGCGCACCCATTGCGGCGTGGGCGTGCGGTCGGCCTGATCCTTGAGCATGCGCAAGGCATCGGCCAGCGACGGCACCCCTTCCCATCGCAGTTCGAGGTTGTAATTCAGACCGCCACGGATCAGGTGCAAGTGCGAGTCGTTGAGGCCGGGGATGACGCAGCGGCCCTTGAGGTCGATGACTTGTGTACCCGAGCCGCGCAGGGCCATGGCCTCGGCATCGGTGCCGACCGCGACAAAGCGGCCGTCGCTGATCGCCACGGCACTGGCGAGCGGGTTTTCACGGTCAACGGTATGAAACTGGCCATTGAATAAAATCAGATCGGCGTTCATCGCGTTTCCTTGGGCTGAGGGGAAGGAGATAACCAGGGCGCGAACAATCGGGTCGCCATGGGCATGAACAGGTACACCACCGACAGCACGATGGTGAGCGTGATCAGGAATGTCGCCACCACGTAATTGGAAAGAACCGCGTTGAGTTGCAGCAGCGGCCCCCAGATCAGCGGCACCAGCAACGTGTGCGGCAGAATCACCAGCAAGGTCACCACGGCCTGCTTCCAGCGTGGCGGTGGTGGCGACGCGGCGTCGGCCTGGGGCGCGAACCAGAATTCATTGACCGGGTTGACCTCGGTCTGGTCGCCGTCGGCGAGCATCGGCGTGGCTTCGCGAACCAACTCCAGGCGTTGCGGCGAGTCGAGCCAGTGCTGCATCGCCTCGGTGGTGCAAAAGCGCAACACGCAGGTGTACATGTCGAGCCCGGCATTTTTGCCGCGCATCACGTCCACGCCCAGGTGCCCTTCCTGCTGCCCGGCGATGCTGACAATGTTGCGCAACCACGCTTCGTAAGGCGCTTCAAATCCGGCTTTCACCCGGTGCTTGATGACCAGGGTCACGACTTCTTCAAAAGGTTTGGCTTCAGGCATGACGCAACGCTCCGGCGAATCGGACATTGAGTGCCAGCCGACCGGGCCCGGCAATGAAAATGCTGGTGAACAAGATCAACAACAACCAGCCGAACTGCCCTTCTTCGATACTCCATTGCGGATGCACCACCACCATCGCCACCAGCAACACAGACAAAATCGGCAGGCACGCCATACGCACCAACAGCCCGACAATGATCAGCAACGGGCACAGCACCTCGGCGAAAATCGCCAGCATCAGCGTCAGGTTGGCGCCGAGGTGAAAAGGGTCTTCGATAACTTGCAGTTGCGCGCTGTAGTTAAGCAGCTTCGGCAAGCCGTGCACCCACAACAGGAACAGACTGGCGCTGACCCGCAGAAACAGCAGGCCCAAGTCCTGCACCCGTTCATCCCATTGCGATGTGTTCATGGGCTACCTGCACAAATGAAAACCACCGGCAACGATGCGCCGGGACGTTTTTCAATAGTGCCGGTATGGGGAGGGGGAAAATTGGATGCGTGTGCTCTTTTTGTCGATGAGCACAGCTCTAAAGATCTGCAAAGATCCCCTGTGGGAGCTTGCTCCCACAGGCGATTGGTCTTGCCTGAAGTTTCCTGTCTGGCATAAAAAACGGCCTCTTCCGAGACCGTTTTGCGTAGCGGGTAAAGCGTCGTGGACAATCCGCTCACACCCCTTGTTCGCCTGCCGGATTGGCGAGCACATTCAGCCTCAAAGGCTCTGATACCACAGGGAGCGCCAGCCCACGGGTATAGCTGAACGTCACTGTGACCGTTGTGCCGACGTTGGCGGTTACAAGCGTTGTGGGTAACAGTATTTCTCTGGGCCGTACGTCGCCAAACCGGACTGGAGCGGTGGTTCGCGTCCCGGCGCCCGGTGTTCCCACCCACATCACTCTCACCAAGTCTGAGGGTTCCATGGCGTAGTCCAGAACGGCAGTCAGGCGGTCCCTGGCCGCCGCCGGGTCGAGGTTGGTGTTATCGGGAGCCTCTTTGATGGTCAGCGGCAATGGTAATGGCAACGCTACGTTGATTGTCCAGGTATTGGATTCCTCATTGTCGCCATACAAGGCCACGGCCTTGAACACGTGACGCCCATTGCCCAGCTTCACCAGCGAACGTTCCCAACGACCGGAAACCGCCCTGACGGTACCTCTGGAAATGAGCCCGTCAAAGATCTCCACTTCTCCATCCGCCATGGCGGTCCCTTCTACCGTCACGCTGCCATCCGCGGTCTCCCCGCCATCGATGATGTCCTGATTGAGTGAGTCTTTCACCGACACGATCACAGGTCTCACCGGCGTTACCGGCGCGCCTGTTCTGACGATGTAGTTTCGATGCGCAAACGGCTGGGCAAGGGCCTCAACCTGACTCCCTTCCAGGCCCGCCATGAATTCCAGGGTCAACAGGCTGCGATCCAGGAGCCCTTTCAGTGGGTTGGCGGAGTAGTTTCGCGCATAGAATCCTCCGGTGAACTCCTTATCGACAACGTTACCCGGCGCACTCCAGTAAACCTTATCGAAAGGGCCTCCATCGGCGTTGGTCCCTCGCAGTCGCAACCAGAAGAACTGGCCGCGCATCAGCAGGCCCCATGCATTGATCCGCAGTGTGAATTCAGTGAGGTTATTGACATCAAGGTCCTGACCTTCGCCAAAGTTCGGCGCTTGGGTGATCAACGGTCTGGGCAGGTCGACTGCCGAGACCCGCAGCACGTACACAATCAACGGCTGCGAAGTTACAGGTTCCGCAGTGCCTCGCTTGACGGTGTAGGTCAGTGTCACCGTTTCTTCCTGGTTGAAGATCACCAGCGGCACACCGCCTATCCCGACCTCCAATGGGCGCAATACACCAACAGGGAAAGGAGGCGAGAGATAGGAGCCGGCCCCCAGAGTGCCTGCCCACCTCAAGGTAACGATGTCGGAGGGATCAGTCAGGTAGGGTATACCGATCGTGCAGCTGTTCCTGAGCACCACTGGATTCAGGAGCCCGGAGACCCGGCTTTCCCGAATGTATGGAGGCGGCAAGTCGTCGGTGATCAGTTCAGCAGGCTGCCCATTCATCGTTCGTTCCCTGTGTGTGATTGACCTTGCCCCCTGGGGCGCTGACCTATCACACACTGGATCGAGCACATCGGCTACTGTCAGAACTAACAGGTCAACGGTCTTTTCGGACAGACGGGGGCGTCAGGTTCATTCCGGGATCGGCAAAGCCGCGGACATGAACTCGCTGATGCGCGAACGCAACCAGCGCTCCGCCGGGTCGTTGTCATGCACCCCGCTCCAGGCCATCGACAACTGTGCTGCATCGATGGCAAACGGTGGGTCTTCGGCGCGCAACCCGCAGCCTTCCACCAGCGCGCACGCGGCATAGTCCGGCACGGTGGCGATCATCTCGGTGCCGGCGAGCAAGGCGCGCAAGCCGCTGAACTGCGGCACGCCCAACACCACACGACGGCTGCGTCCGAGCTTGGCCAGGTCGAGGTCGATGTTGCCGCTCAGGTCGCCGGAGAACGACACCATGGCGTGGGGCCGTTCGCAGTACTCATCCAGCGTCAGCGTGCCCGGACGCTTGTCCCCGCGCAGCACTTTACAGGGGATGTCGCGCAGCTTTTTGCGCTTGGCGTTCGCCGGCAGGTCGGTGGTGTAGCTGACGCCCACGGAGATTTCCCCAGAGGCCAGCAACGCCGGCATCAGCAGGTAGTTGGCGCGACGCACCACGACCACAATCCCCGGCGCCTCTTCTTGCAGTTGCCGCAGCAATGGCGGAAACAAACCGAACTCGGCATCGTCCGACAGCCCGATGCGAAACACATCACAACTGGTCGCCGGATCAAACTCCTTGGCCCGGCTGACTGCGCCCGAGATCGTGTCCATCGCCGGCTGCAACTCCTTGAGAATCGCCAGCGCGCGCCCGGTCGGTTCCATGCCGCGGCCGTTGCGCAGCAACAACGGATCGTCAAACAGATCGCGCAACCGCCCCAGCGCCGCACTCACCGCCGGCTGGCCCATGAACAGTTTTTCCGCGACGCGGGTCAGGTTCTTTTCGAACATCAGCGCCTCGAAAATCACCAACAGGTTCATGTCGACGCGGCGCAGATCATTACGGTTCATAAGCACGATTCCCTTGTGTGTTGAGCCAGGCACGAAACGCTGGGACTTTACTCGATCAGCGGTACTTTGGCCGCACGTTTGTAAGGCCCGTATTCGACCGGCACCCATTGGAAGTGCTTGCCCTCGGCCGCGATGTGGCCGATGCCCGGAAACGGCAAGTGCGCCGCCGATACCCAGGTCTTGCTGGCGGCTGCGTCACTGAACACCTTGGCCCGGCTCTTGATCGCTTGCTGGCTGTTGACGTCAAAAGCGATCGACACTTCAGGGTGCTCGAACTGCACCGCCAGGTTATGCACCAGATCCCCCATGAACAGGATGCTCTGCCCCTCAGAGGTGAAGCGATACGTGGTGCTGCCGGGTGTGTGCCCGGTCTCCAGCGTGGCATCGACCACACCCGGCACGGGCGATTGACCGGCCTCGAACGTCTTGAAGCGACCCTGCGCAACGTAAGGCGCGGTGGAATCCTGGGCAATTTTGAAATACGGCCTGGCACCCTCAGGAGCCTTGGCGATGGCTTGAGGGTCGAGCCAGAAATCAGCCTCGGCTTTTGCCGCGTAGACCGTGGCATTGGCGAACACTGGTTTTTGCTCGGCGTCGACCAGCCCGCAGACGTGGTCCAGGTGCAGGTGGGTCAACAAAATCGCATCGACCTGGGACGGCTCATACCCGGCGGCTTTCATGTTCTCCGAGAGCATGCCGGCCGTTGCGCCGATGCACTGGCCCGCGCCGGTGTCCACCAGAATCAGCTGTTTTCCGGTGTTGACCAAAAACGCGTTGAACGCGGTTTGCACCCCCGGCGTTTCAATTGAGCGACGGGCCAGCAATGCGCGAATCTGACTTTGCGTCAGGCCCTGGAGCAACTTCGGCGACAGGTCGTTGTAACCATCGAATAACGCCGTCACTTCGTAATCGCCCACTGCCAGGCGGAAGTAGCCCGGCGCCTGTGTGCCGACTTGCGCCGGTGCCTGCGCCCAGGAAGTACCGGACGCCAGCGCGACCGCGAGCCCCAGCGCGCAAACCAGAGAAAGTTTCATGCCTTCACCCTTGATCGAAAAAAAAGCGGCCGCGTGTAACGCCACCGGATGACGTCGATAGTGCATGTACGGCGACTGAAGAAATTGCAGCAATGTGCTGAGTTAGCGCCTTTACCGGATTTTCGCGAGGTCGGAATTAACAACGTTTAACTCGCCTGCCAACACCCCGCGACGAAGAATGAAGCTCACCGACACGGACATTTGTCATGGCCCATTCTCAGCAAAACGTCGCCTGCGCGGCCGTCACTGAATCGCCCAAGAAGACCACCGGCGGCCTGACCCCATGGCGCGAAAGCCTGGCGAAACAACTGATCCTCGAACGTCTCGACGAAACTGTCGAGGTTACTGAACTGGCACGTGCGTGCGCCCTCTCGCGCAGTCATTTCTCCCGCGCGTTCAAATGCAGCACCGGTTATTCGCCTCAGGACTGGATACGTCTGCAACGCATTGCACGGGCCAAGCAGTTGATCCGCGACACCGACTTGAGCCTCACGCAAATCAGCCTCGAATGCGGCTTCTGCGATCAGGCGCACTTCTGTCACATATTCACCCGCAGCGAAGGCATCAATCCCTTTGCGTGGCGCTGCCGCACGGTGCGTCCACACCCTCACCCACCCGCCTACACCGCTCAACTTCACGCGCAATAATGTTCAACGCCCGGTAGCAACTGCCGAAGCTGCTACAACGCCGAACGCACGTTCGGCAGCAGCTCCATCAGCGGTTAGTTAACCCAACGGCGACAATCGCTCCAACGCCTCTGCTACCCCGAACCCATACGCAGGATCAGCCTTGGTGCAATTTTCGATGTGACGATTGCGAATCGCCTGCGGCACGCCATTCATGGCCCGTGCGGTGTTGTCGAACAGCAACTGCTTGCGCACCGGATCGAGCAACCGGAACAGATTGCCGGGCTGCTCGTAATGATCATTTTCCAACCGATGATCATAGTGCTGCGCAAAGCCTTCCACCGGCAGCGGTGGATCGGCCAGTTCCGGCGAATCCGGCCATTCGCCCACGCTGTTGGGGAAGTAACTGGCGGTGCCGCCGAGGTTACCGTCGGTGCGCATGGCGCCGTCGCGGTGGTAGCTGTTTGTTGCCGGGGCGAGTGGCGCATTGACCGGGATGTGATTGAAGTTCACCCCGAGCCGATAACGTTGCGCATCGCCGTAAGAAAACAGCCGCGCCTGAAGCATGCGGTCCGGCGAGAAGCTGACGCCCGGCACCACGTTGGCCGGTGAAAACGCCGCTTGCTCGATTTCAGCGAAATGGTTCTCGGCGTTGCGGTTGAGCTCCATAACGCCGACTTCGATCAGCGGAAACTCGCCGTGCGGCCAGACTTTGGTCAGGTCGAACGGGTTATGTCGGTGCGTTTTGGCCTGATCTTCGTCCATCACCTGGATGTGCAGTTTCCAGCGCGGGAAATTGCCCGCCTCGATGACTTCGTACAGGTCGCGCAAATTACTCTCGCGGTCCCTGCCGACTACCGCTTGCGCCTCGGCATCCGAAAGGGTTTCGATGCCTTGCTGGCAGACAAAATGAAACTTCACCCACACCCGTTGGTTGTCGCGGTCGATCAGGCTGAAGGTGTGGCTGCCAAAACCGTGCATGTGGCGAAAGCTGGTGGGAATCCCGCGATCGCTCATGACGATGGTCACCTGGTGCAGCGCCTCGGGCAGCAGGGTCCAGAAGTCCCAGTTGCTGGTGGCATTGCGCAGGCCGGTGCGCGGGTCGCGCTTGACCACGTGGTTAAGGTCGGCGAAACGCAGCGGGTCACGGAAGAAAAACACCGGCGTGTTATTGCCGACGATGTCCCAGTTGCCTTCGTCGGTGTAGAACTTCACCGCGAAACCACGGATATCGCGCTCGGCATCCGCCGCGCCGCGCTCGCCGGCCACCGAGGAAAAACGCACGAACAACGGCGTTTGCTTGCCCACGGTGTTGAAAATGGTGGCCTTGGTGTAGCGACTGATGTCGTGGGTGACGGTGAACGTGCCGTAGGCGCCCGCACCTTTGGCGTGCATGCGCCGCTCGGGGATGACCTCGCGGTCGAAGTGGGCGAGCTTTTCCAGCAACCAGATGTCTTGCAGGAGCGCCGGGCCGCGGGGGCCGGCGGTCTGGATGTTGAGGTTGTTGACCACCGGTGCACCGGTGGCATTCGTGAGCTTTTTCATGGACTTGATCTCGACAGTTAGCTGCTCTCACCAGCAGCGATAACCGGCGCAGATGCATATCCGCGCCGGGGTTCATCATCCCTTCAAGAACGCCAACAGCTCAGCGTTGAGCTGATCCTTGTGAGTGTCAGTCAAGCCATGGGGTGCACCGGGGTAGATCTTCAGCGTAGATCCTTTCACGAGTTTTGCCGAAGCAACGCCCGCGGCTTCGAACGGCACTACCTGATCGGCGTCGCCGTGCACCACCAAAGTCGGGATGTCGAATTTCTTCAGGTCTTCGGTGAAGTCGGTTTCGGAGAAGGCCTTGATGCAGTCATAGGCGTTCTTGTGGCCGGCCATCATGCCTTGCATCCAGAACCAGTCGATCATGCCCTGGGACGGTTTCGCGCCCGGCTTGTTGAAGCCGAAGAACGGGCCGCTGGCGAGGTCGATGTACAGCTGCGAACGGTCGACGAGGGACGCCTGGCGAATGCCGTCGAACACTTCGATGGGCAGGCCGCCTGGGTTGGCTTCGGTCTTGAGCATCAGCGGCGGCACCGAGGAGATCAGCCCGGCCTTGGCCAAACGGCCCGTGCCATGACGACCGATGTAGCGCGCCACTTCGCCGCCGCCGGTGGAGAAGCCGAACAGCACCGCGTCCTTGAGGTCGAGCAACTCGATCAGTTGCGCCAGATCGTCGGCGTAGTGGTCCATGTCGTTACCGGACCACGGCTGGCTGGAGCGCCCGTGACCACGGCGGTCATGGGCGATGACCCGATAGCCTTTGGACGCCAGGAAGATCATCTGCGATTCCCAGCTGTCAGCATTCAACGGCCAGCCGTGGCTGAAGACGATGGGCTGACCGGTGCCCCAGTCCTTGTAATAAATCTCGGTGCCGTCGCGGGTGGTGAACGTTGTCATCTGCTATTTCCTTTGCGAGTGTCGGGGGTGTATCAAAGCGGTGAGTGGTGCATGCGCTCGGCCAGCCGCGCCACACGCTCGCCCAAGTGCGCGGCGGTGCAGCGGTCTTCGGGTGGCGGGGCCAGTTCAGGGGGTTGTTCGACATTGGATTGGGACATGGCACCGAGCGAGCTGCCCAGGCGATTCATCTGCCCATCGAACACGCCAGTACCGGAGCGCGCGGGCAGCAGGTCGAGGCCGACCCAGATCATGGAATGCTGGGCCGCGAACACGGCCATTTGCAGCAAGGTGTTGAGCTTGTCGCCGCACAGGCTGCCGGAGTTGGTGAACCCCGCCGCCAGTTTGTCGCGCCACGGTTGGGCCAGGTAAAACGCCGAGGTGGCTTCCATGAAGCTTTTGAAGGGCGCCGAGGCGCTGCCCATGTAGGTCGGGGCGCCGAAGATGATGGCGTCGGCGCTGTGCAAGCGGTCCCAGTGGTCGTCCACTTCCTCCACCGGAATCAACAGGCAGGTGCTGCCCAAGTGCCGTTCCACCCCCTGAGCCACGGCCTGCGCCATGACACGGGTGTGCCCGTAGCCACTGTGATAGACCACCACCACGTTGCTCATCCCGGTGTCCTCATGACAATAAATCCCTGCTTGACTTCAATGCCGCCCCTTGTAGGTGTCGCGTCTGCGACTGACCGATGGACGTTGAAGAACCAGAGTTTTGGGCGTAGACCAGACGCAGCACGAGTTAAACGTTGTTAATTTTCCCTGGCGCACCAAAAGCCGTAACCCCGGCTTTGTTACCGTAAACACGGCCCCGGCCAAGGGTGCGGCTACCGACAGTCACAGCGAACACCCGACAGTCATCCGCCACCCGGATTGCACTGATCCGAAAACCTGCGGAACATGCTCGAAAACCGCGTAATAGACGGATGCAAGCAGGAGCGACACGTTGACCCTCTCCCCCGAACAGGCTGTGCATTTCGGCCCCTACCGGATCTACCCCGGACAACGCCTGGTGATGGAGGCCGACCAGCCCCTGCGCCTGGGCCGGCGTGCCATGGACATTCTGTTGATCCTGCTGGAGCACGCCGGGCATGTGGTCAGCAAACAGCGACTGATCGCGGCGGTCTGGCCCAAAAGCGTGGTGGAGGACATCAACCTGCGGGTGCACATGGCGGCGTTGCGCAAAGCCCTCGGCGACGGCCAGGCCGGCCAGCGCTACATCGTCACCGTGGCGCAGCGCGGCTATAGCTTTGTCGCGCCCTATTCGCTGGAACGGATCGAGCAACACCCCGAACTCGAAGGACCGGTGCCCAACGGTCATAACCTGCCCGTGCGGCGCACCCGCCTGATCGGGCGCCAGTCCCTGGTCGATGCACTGGTGACGCAACTGGCACGCCAGCGCTTCATCACCCTCGTCGGCCCCGGCGGCATCGGCAAGACCACCGTGGCCCTGCGCGTCGCCGAACAGTTGATCGGGCGCTACCGGGACGGCATTCGCCTGCTGGACCTGGCACCGATCAACGACCCGCTGATGATCACCGCCCATTTGGCGACGCTGCTCGATGTGTCCCTGCACGATGGCGAACCGGTGAGTGCACTGGCAACCTTCCTGCGCGACCGGCAGATGCTGCTGGTCATCGACAATTGCGAACACCTGGTCGACGCCATCGCCCTGCTCTGCGAAAGCACCCTGCGCGCCGCGCCCGAGGTGCACATCCTGGCCACCAGCCGCGAAAGCCTGCGAGCCGAAGGCGAGTTCGTCCAGCGCCTTGAGTCGCTGGATTGTCCGCCGCCCATCGCCGTGCTGGACCGTGCTCAGGCCATGACGTTTTCGGCGCTGCAATTGTTCGTCGAGCGGGCGATGGCCAGCCACGACAGCTTTGAACTGAATGATGACGAGCTGCCGCTGTTGATCGACATCTGCCATCGCCTGGACGGCATTCCGCTGGCCATCGAACTCGCCGCCGCGCAAGTCGGCCACTTCGGTTTGAGTGGCGTGCTGGAGCAGTTGCAAGGCAGTTTTCGTCTGCTGACCCAAGGGTGTCAGTCGGCATTGGGTCGGCACCAGACGCTGCGCGCCACGCTCGACTGGAGCTACGAACTGCTGACGCCCTGCGAGCAAACCTGCCTGCGCCGGTTGGGCGTGTTCAGGGGCGGCTTCACCCTGGAATCCGCAGCGGCGGTGATCGTCGGTGAACACATCGACCCCGGCAAGGTGTTTGGTGCGATCACGCAACTGGTGGCCAAGTCACTGCTGAACGTGGAAGTGGGCGACGAAGAAGTGTTCTATCGCCTGCTCGACACCACACGCAGCTATGCCCTGGAAAAACTCGACCAGGCCGCCGACCTGCCGGACACGCAAGTCCGCCATGCCGAACGCTGCCTGGCCTTGATGCGTCAGGCGCGCGATGACTGGGAACTCATCCCGACCGGACTGTGGATCGAGCGTTATGCCCGTGGCCTGGAGGACATTCGCGCGGCGCTCGATTGGGGCTTGAACGGGCAAGGACCGCAAGCACTGGCCATCCAGTTGGCCGCAACGTCGATGCCGCTGTGGCAGGAACTGTCGCTGCTCAAGGAGCATGGCGTTTATGTGCGCAAGGCGCTGGCACTGCTCGATGCCACACCGCAGCCCTGCCCCCAGCTGAAGATGAGCCTCAACCTGGCGCTCGGCAGTTCCTGCTACCACACCCAGGGTGGTACTGCGGAAACCATCGACGCTTTCGTCAGCGCCCGGACCCTGGCCAGACAGTGCCGTGACATGGCTGGTCAGTTGCGGGCGGTGTCCGGGCACATGGCGGTCAATCTCAGCTGCGGTCATTATCAACTGGCGCTGGAACAGAGCCTGCAGTTCGATCGACTGGGCGGGCATGACGACGCCGTGCTGGCGCTGAGCACCCATCGACTGCGCGTGCTCGCGCTGCACTTTGCCGGGGATCAGGGACGGGCCCGGGTCAACGCCGAAGAAGTGATCCAGCGCATGGCCCACAGCGGTCACCTCAACCGCTTCACCCACGGTTTTGGTGTGCAATACGACCAGAGCGTTGCTTCCCTGACGATTCTGGCACGCATCCTCTGGTTGCAGGGCCAACCGGAGCAGGCCTGGCGCACGGCCCGGCAGGCACTGAACATCGCGATCCAGATCAACCATGGCACCTCGATTTGCTACACCCTGGCCCTGGCCGGCTGCCTGATCGCCCACTACAACGGCGACACCCGCAGCGCCCGCGAACTCCTGCGCCTGCTGCTGGAGCAAGCGCAAAAACACTCGGTGCTGCTGTTCTACACGTGGGCGCGTCACTACGCGCAGGTGATCGACCAGGCAGAGGCGCACTCGCCGCCCCCACCGGGCACTGGGTTGATCAAGGACATCATGGTCACGCTGGACGGCGGTTTCGTCGATGATGCCTTGCTGCATCGCGCGGATACCGGCATCGCCGGCTGGAGCACGGCAGAAATTCTGCGGGCCAGGGCGAATACGCTGCTGGAAGAGGATTGCCCGTTGAAAAACCAGGCGGCCGAGGCCGTGCTGATGCGCGCACTGAACGTGGCGAGAACCCAGGGCGCCCTCGCCTGGGAGCTGCGCAGCGCCACGTCGCTGGCCCGGCTCTGGCAGCGTCAGGGTCGCTATCGGCAGGCCCATGAATTGCTGGCACCGATCTACCAGCAATTCACCGAAGGCTTTGCCACACCGGACCTGATGAACGTGCGCCGGTTACTCGACGAGTTGCAATGCCACCTGCCCACCTGACGCAGCGCGCCCCCGGCTGATAAAACGGGCATAGCGCCTTTCGAAATCGCGTAACGCTCCACTGTGTTCGAGTTTTTCCAAGGCATACAGGCGAGTGGTGTTGAGGAAACGGTAGCGGGTCACACCGCTGCCCTCCTCCACCGACAACAACGATTTGAGAGCCAGATGCTGCACCGCGTCCATCACACATTCGGGCGGCAGTACCGCGCAATTGATCACTCCAATGGCGGCGTCCAGGGTGAAGGCCATTTTGAACACGGCCAGGCGCTGCAACACCGTTTGCTCCAACGGGCTCAACTGGTCATAGCTCCAGTCCAGCGTGGCTTTCAGGGTTTGATGCCGGGGGACGGCGGTGCGCCGGCCTTGGGTCAGCAGCTGAAAACAGTTGTCGAGTTGGGATTGCAGCCCCACCAACGCCAGTGCGTCGATTTGCGCGGCCGCCAGTTCGATGGCCAGCGGCAAACCATCGAGCCTGCGGCAGATGTCACCGACGATGTTGAGGTCTTGTTCGCGCAGGGCAAAGCCTTGTTGACGGGCGCGGGCGCGACTGACGAACAGCTGCACGGCCGAATAGCCCATGACCTGCGCGACACTCTGCCACTCGGCCGCGGGCGGGACCGCCAGTGGCGGTAGATGCACCAGCGTTTCCCCGGCGGCCGATAACGGTTCGCGGCTGGTGGCCAGGATCGACAGCCGGGGCGCAGCGACCAGCAGGCTTTCAACCAGTGTTCGGCAGTGCTCCAGCAGGTGCTCGCAGTTGTCGAGCACCAGCAACACATGGCGCTGCGCCACCCCCTCAAGGGCAGTCTCGACATCGAGTTCAAGGGCGTGCATCAGATGTTCAATGACGTGCGCGGGATCATCAATCGCCCCCAGATCAACCAGCCAGACACCGTCCTGATAGTGCTGCAACAACAGTTCGGCCACGCGCAACGCCACCGTGGTCTTGCCGATCCCGCCTGGGCCAACCAGCGTCATCAAACGCCGCACCGGCAACTGCCGCACCAGACTGCCGACAATCGAGTCGCGACCCGTCACCGGCGTGAGCCGTGCCGGCAGGTTGTGTTGAGCTTTTTGAATGGATTGGATCGACAGGGGCGCACCCGCCGGCAGGTGCTGCACCGGGGCGACAAAGCTGTATCCGCGCTGGGGAATGTTGACGATGTAGCGTTGACCGTTCTGCCCGTCGCCCAAGGCGCGACGTAGCGCAGCAATGTGCACGCGCAAATTGATTTCTTCGACCACCGACGTCGGCCAGACCCGGGCAATCAGTTCGTCCTTGCTGACCACCGTCCCGGCGCGCTCGACCAGCACCTGCAAGATGTCGAGGGCCCGCCCGCCCATGCGCAGCGGCCGATCGCCGTCCAGGATCAGCCGTTGCCGCTGGTGAAACGCGTAGGGGCCGAAATGCAGCACCGCTTCGCTGTTCAAATCTGTGAGGCTGTTCATGCACGTTCGCGTGCTGAAAACCTGCTCCGGCTCTAAGTGCCACACACTTCCTTCGCACTCGCCTTCCAGGCTCCCGCACCTCCCTTGCAAAGAGTTCACGGGTATCTTGGCAGTCCTGCGTGACGGATCAACGGCCACGGAGGGAGCGTCCCGGCCATCAAGGTGCGCATGACGGACACAACACGCTAGCTGAACTGTTCGCGGTACTGACTGGGTGTCAGGCCAAGCTTTTCGCCGAACAGAAAACGCATGTGCCGCACGCTGCCAAAGCCGCTTTTGAACGCCACCGTCTTGAGCGGCAGGTCACTGGTTTCCAGCAGGCTCCTGGCGCGGTCGATGCGAGCGTTTTGCAAAAACTCCATCGGTGTCATGTTCACTTCCCGGGCAAAAACCCGGGTGAAGTGCCGCGCACTCATGGTCGCAAGACCGGCCATGCGTTCGATGCAGAACGCTTCATCCAGGTGTTCCAGGACAAAGTTTTGCACTCGGGTGATCGGCGTTTCGTGCGGGGCAACCGTGGCCATCAACGGGCTGAATTGCGCCTGTCCGCCCTGACGTTTCATCACCACCAACAGCACTTTTGCCACGTCCTGCGCGACTTTTTTGCCATGGTCTTCGGCGACCACCGCCAGCGCCAGGTCGATGCCGGCGGTCACACCGCCGGAGGTGATGAGGTTACGGTCGAGCACGTAAATCTGATCGGTCTCCACGGTGGCCTTGGGGAAGCCTTTGATCAGCCGTTCGGTGTAGTGCCAGTGAG
This sequence comes from Pseudomonas sp. GW821-FHT10C09, assembly GCF_059415465.1. NCBI lineage: Bacteria > Pseudomonadati > Pseudomonadota > Gammaproteobacteria > Pseudomonadales > Pseudomonadaceae > Pseudomonas > Pseudomonas sp. GW821-FHT10C09. The sequence continues at coordinate 113,532 of NZ_JBWKNG010000008.1, read as the reverse complement.
TGGTCACGCGGTATCCGTCGAGCAAACCGGCGAACCCCAACACGAAGGCGCCCGTACAAATCGAACCGTATCGCCCGGCGCGATTCGCCGCGCCCTTGAGCCAGTTGAGCAACGGCAGGTGTTTCTCGTTATAGGCACCGGGGCCGCCCGGTATCAGCAGCAGGTCGTAACCTTGAGTCGCTTGATCCATGTGCAGATCGGCCTGGACGTTGACGCCGTTGGATGCACGCAATGCGCCGGCCTCGGTGCCGATGGTCGTGAGGTCGTAGTGGTCCGCCGGGGCCAGGTAGCGATTGGCGATGGAAAACACCTCCATGGGACCGGCCATGTCGAGCAGGAGGAAGCCCGGGAATAACACAACGGCTACGGTTTTCATGGGCTGAGAGTCACTGAAGTCAAAGGAAGATCCATCGGCTAAACACCAGTTCCACAGGGGTTATGTGTTTGGCATTAAAAGGGTGCTGTGCATTATGGCCAATCGTGGCGGCAGCGTCGGGAAAGAATGCGTGATCGACCGCACACAACTGTCAACCTCATCAGGACAGTGTTTCAATTTCCATCTACTTATTGCATCCACCAGTAACCATTAACCTTCTCCTCACTCGGACGAATCAACGTCCCAACAGGAGATTTCATCATGCTGACCCTTCGCAAAGCTTCTGATCGCGGCGCGGCCAATCACGGTTGGTTGAAGTCGTTCCATACCTTTTCCTTCGCCAACTACCGCAACCCGAAAGAACAGGGTTTTTCGGACCTGTTGGTGATCAACGATGACCGCGTGGCGGCCGGCAAAGGCTTCGGCCAGCACCCTCACCGCGACATGGAGATTTTTTCCTACGTGCTCGAAGGCGCACTGGAACACAAGGACACGCTGGGCACCGGTTCGGTGATCCGCCCGGGTGACGTGCAGTTGATGAGCGCCGGCAGTGGCGTGGCCCACAGCGAGTACAACCACTCGGCGACACGGCCCGTGCACTTCCTGCAAATCTGGATCGTGCCGGAAGTGAGCGGCGCCAAACCGCGTTATCAGCAAGAGCATTTCAGCACGCAAAAGAAACGTGGACGTCTGCAACTGATCATCTCCCCCGACGGCGACAAAGGCTCGCTGAAGGTGCGGCAGGATGCACGGGTGTACGCCGCGCTGATCGACGGCAAGGAAAGCGCTGCGCTGGAACTGGCCGCGAATCGTTATGCCTATGTGCATGTGGCCCGTGGCAGCGTTGAACTCAACGGCGTGCAGTTGCAGGAAGGTGATGGCGTGCGGGTGCGTGATGAGCAGGTGCTGACGTTGAGCAACGGTGTAGATGCCGAAGTGCTGGTGTTCGACCTGCGCCCGCAAGAGCTGCCTGAAATGCCATAAGGAAGAAATCGCAGCCTCGTTTCACTCCTCAGCTCCCACAGGGTTTGGCTTACACCTGTGGGAGCTGACGAGTGAAGCGAGGCTGCGATCTTTTGGGCTTCACTCGCCCGTCCCTGAAAACACCGCGACAATTTCTTCGATCACCACCCGCACCCGCGCGGTGTGCCGCAAGTCGGCGTGGGTCACCAGCCAGACGTCATATGGCAGCGGTCGTGTGCGCTCCGGCCACAGCCTGACCAGCCCGTCCCTCTCCCCCATGTACACCGGAATTTCCCCCAGCCCGATACCCGCCGCAATGGATCGACGCACCAGCAGGCTGGAGCTCAGGCTCGACACGATCCGCCCGCGATGCAACGGCTCCGACACCAGCGTCATGTCCTTCTGGTTTTGCAGGTACGGCTGATACACCACCAGATCATGCCCCTCGAACGCCGAGCCCGGCGCCGGCACGCCGTTGGCGTCCACATACGCCTGGGACGCGAAAAGGCCCACCGGCCAGCGGGCGATGCGTCGCGCGATCAGGTCCGGATTATCCGGCCGGGTATTGCGCACGGCGATGTCGGCTTCGCGTTTGGCCAGGCTGAGAATCTGCGTCGAGGCGTCCAGTTGCACGCGCACGTCGGGGTGCTGCTGATGCAGGCGCGCAATGGCCGGGATCAGGAAATCGATGGCCATGGAATCCGTGGTGCTGACCCGAACGAGCCCGGTCAAGCGGTCATCCAGCCCCTGGATCTGCCGCTGCAGCTCCAGCGCCGAGCGCTCCATCTTTTCCACCGCCGCCAACGCCGCCTCGCCGACGGCGGTCAGTGCGTAACCTTCGGAGGTGCGCAGGAACAGCGTGGCACTCAATGACTTTTCCAGCGCCGTAATCCGCCGGCCCACCGTGGCTTGATCAACCCCCAGCACCCGCGCAGCGCCGCGCAGTGTCGACTCTCGGCACACCGCGAGAAATACCCGTGCATCATCCCAATTCATACGGCTCTCCTGCTGATGCATATACGCATCACCATAGCGCAAAATCGCTGCGTTATTGCATCAGATAATCGCGATAGGCTGAAGGCCAGCAAACACCTCTCAGGATCCTGCTCATGCACAGCTCATCGCCCCCCTCGCGCAGCGCCCTGTGGCTGCCGATCTTCGCCGGCCTCAGCGCCAGCCTGGTCAGCATTGGCCTGGCGCGGTTTGCGTACACACCGTTGATTCCATCATTGATCCAGGCCCACTGGTTTTCCGCCAGCGACGTGGTTTACCTCGGCGCCGCGAACCTCGTCGGCTATCTGATTGGCGCCCTGATCGGCCGCCCTGTCGCGCAACGTACCTCCAACAAAACCGCGCTGCGGCTGATGATGTTTGCGGTGACGTTATCGTTCTTCGCCTGTGGCTTTCCCTTGTCGGTGAGCTGGTTCTTTGGCTGGCGCCTGCTGTCGGGCGTTGCCGGTGGCGCGATCATGGTGCTGGTGGCCGCGACCGTGTTGCCCCACGTGCCGGCATCACGCCGAGGGTTGGCCAGCGGTGCGATTTTTCTAGGGATTGGCCTGGGCATTGCCGGTTCGGGGACGATTGTTCCGCCGTTGCTGAGCCTTGGCTTGCAGCAGACCTGGTTTGGCCTTGGCGTGTTGTCCCTGGTGCTCACCGCTGCCAGTTGGTTCGGCTGGCCGTCGGAGGCGCATCACGCAGCCGTCACGCCATCAATCAACGAACCCAAGACTGCCACTGATCCACGGGTTTACCTGCTGTTTGCTCAATACGCGTTCATGGCCGCCGGGCTGGTGCCCGCCATGGTGTTCCTGGTGGATTACGTCGCCCGTGGCCTCGGTGCAGGGCCGCACGTCGGCGCGCTGATTTGGGTGATGTATGGCCTTGGCGCAATTATCGGGCCCGTGAGTTACGGCTTTCTGGCGGATCAGTTCGGCGCGAAAGTCAGTATTCGCGTGGTGCTGGTAGTGCAAGCGATTGCCGTTAGCCTACTGGCGATATCGAGTTCTTTTACGGCGCTGGCCTTGCTGGCGGTGATTCTCGGCTCGTTCCCACCGGGCATCGTCCCGTTGGCGCTGGCACGGGTTCACGAACTGATCCCGCAGCATCACCAGCAGCAAGTGGCCTGGAGCCGCGCGACGGTTTCGTTCGCCACCTTTCAGGCCATCGCAGGCTTTGCCTATTCGGCGCTGTTCAATGCCAGCGGCGGTCATCACGCCTTGTTGTTTGTCATCGCGGCCGGTGCGATTGTGGTTGCACTGCTGCTGGAACAGGGCATGCGTTTGCTCAACCGTCGTGATGATTTGTTGCCTGTTTTGAACTGAATCACCGCTCCGTGAATGCGGTCCCACTGTTATGACTTCTCTATCCCAGGACTTCGACATGACCTTGCCTCAAACCATGACCTTGATTGAAATCACCGAGCCCGGCGGCCCCGAGGTGTTGAAGCCGCGCCAGGAGCCGGTGCCGACCCCGGCGGCGGGCGAAGTGTTGATTCGCGTGCACGCTGCCGGAATCAACCGCCCTGATGCGCTTCAACGTGCAGGCAAGTACCCGCTGAAACCCGGCATGAGTCCGTTCCCGGGGCTGGAAGTGGCCGGTGAAGTGGTGGCCATCGGCGCAGGCGTCAGCGAGTTCATTGTCGGCGACAAGGTCTGCGCGCTGACCAACGGCGGCGGCTATGCGCAGTATTGCGTGGCACCGGCCGGCCAGACACTGCCGATCCCTGATGGTATGGATTGGGTACACGCGGCGGCGATCCCGGAAACCTTCTTCACGGTATGGGCCAATCTGTTCGACATGGGCGGCGCCAGCAAAGGCCAGCGCGCCCTGATCCACGGCGGCACCAGCGGCATCGGCACCACCGCGTTGATGCTGTGCCGCGAATTCGGGGTCAAGGCATTCGCTACGGCGGGCAGTGAGGACAAGTGTGCGGTGATCCGCCAGTTGGGCGCCGAGCCGATCAACTACCGTGAGCAGGATTTCGCCGAGGTCATCGCGCAAAAAACCGCTGGCAAAGGCGTGAACGTGATCCTCGACATCATGGGCGGTTCGTACCTGAATCCGAACATCGCGGCGCTGGGCATGGAGGGTCGACTGGTGATGCTGGGCTTTCTCGGCGGCGCTCACGCCAAGGATGTCGACCTGCTGGCGATCATGGCCAAGCGCGCAATCATCACCGGTTCCCTGTTGCGCTCACGCACCCGCGAAGAAAAGGCCTCGATTGCCGAACAGTTGCGAGAGTACGTCTGGCCCGTGCTCGCCGCCGGGCGCTGCCTGCCGATGATCGACAAGGTGTTTGCGCTCAACGACGCGTCACAGGCCCATGCGCGGATGGAGGCAGGGGATCATGTTGGGAAGATTGTGTTGAAGGTGGATTGATCGGGCTCCAGCTGGATTGGCTTTGACAGTACCGGCCCCTTCGCGAGCAGGCTCGCTCCCACTGTGGATCGCATTTCTTTTGGAAGAACTCGGTCAAATGTGGGAGCGAGCCCCCTCGCGAAGGGGCCCGATGATTTACTGCATATTCATACGGCTGTCGAAATTGTTCCCGCCCCCACCACGCATCTGTTAAAAACCGTCCTTTCCCGCTGATCTTCCGGACCGCCACATGTCGTCGAATTTGTTGAGCCGCTTGGGCCGTCGCTGGCTACCGCTGCTGTGCATGGCCGTGCTGATCGTCGGCCTGCCGGTCAGTTGTGGAGTGCTCAAATACAAAGAGCGCGAGCTGCTGTTTCGCATCGAACCGGGCACCGCCGGTTGGTACCGCGGCTTGCCGAGCGATGTGCAGGAATTCGACATCAAGCCCGCCAGTTTCAAGGCCGGGCAAAACCTGCATGCCTGGTGGTGGCCGGCGGCGCGCCGGGATGCGCCGTCGATCCTCTACCTGCACGGTGTGCGCTGGAATCTCACGGGCCAAGCGTTTCGCATCGAGCAATTGCGCGCCATGGGTTACTCGGTGCTGGCCATCGACTACCGTGGCTTCGGCCAAAGCAAAGGTGACCTGCCTTCGGAAGCCAGTGTTTACGAAGACGCCCGAGCCGCCTGGGAGCGTTTCACCCAGATGCAACCGGACGCCAACAAGCGCCTGATCTACGGCCATTCCCTGGGCGGCGCGGTGGCCATCGACCTCGCGGCGGACCTCGCCGCACAAGCGAAAAAGCAACATGACCCGGTGCCGGTGCGCGGCCTGGTGATCGAGTCCACGTTCACTTCGCTGGGCGATGCCGTGGCGCAAGTGGCCGACAGCAACCTGCCGGTGAAATGGCTGCCGGTGCGTTGGTTGGTGTCACAGAAATTCGATTCCATCGACAAGATCGTCGACATCGACATGCCGTTGCTGGTGGTCCACGGTCTGGCCGACCCGTTCATGCCTTCACGCTTCAGCCAACAGTTGTTCAATGCCGCCAATGAACCCAAGCGCCTGCTGCTGGTGCCCGGTGGGACGCATAACAACAGCATGATGCTGGGTGGCAGTCAGTATCGCCAGGCAATCGATGGCTTGATGAAAGCCAAACCTAGCGGTAACCCCGGGCTTGCAGGTTGAACAGCTGCGCGTAACGCCCGCCCGCCTCCACCAGGCTGTCGTGATCGCCACGCTCGAGGATCGTGCCCTGGTCCAGCACGATGATGTGATCGGCATTGCGCACGCTGGAAAATCGATGGGAAATCAGCAACGTCATGCGGCCTTCGGTGTGCTCGCTGAAATGCTCGAACACCGCTGCTTCCGCCGCCGGATCGAGGGCGGACGTTGGCTCATCGAGAATCAGGATATCGGCGTCGCGGCGCATGTAGGCACGCGATAGCGCGATCTTCTGCCACTGCCCGCCGGACAACTCTTGCCCACCGGCAAACCATCGCCCCAGTTGCGTGGCATACCCGCGATCCAGACGCTCGATAAACGGCGCAGCCATGCCTTGGGCCGCCGCGTCCTGCCAGCGCTGTTCATCGTTGAACGCCAACGTGTCGCCGACGCCGATGTTTTCGCCCACCGAGAATTGGTAGCGGATGTAATCCTGAAAAATCACGCCGATGCGCTGCCGCAGCGCGACTTCCTGCCAAACCTGCAAATCGCTGCCATCGAGCAAAATGCGACCTTGATCGGGGCGGTACAGGCGAGTCAGCAACTTGATCAGTGTGGTCTTGCCCGAGCCGTTCTCCCCCACCAGCGCCAGGCTGCACCCCGGCACCAGGTGCAGGTCGATACGCTCCAGCGCCGCACGACTCGCCCCCGGATACGTGAAGCCGACGTTCTCGAAGCGCAGGCCATCGCCGGGCACCGCGCCCTCCGTGAGCGTCCCGGTATCGGCCACCACCGGTTCGGCCAGGTACTCATAGAGGTTCGACAGATAAAGACCATCTTCATAGAGCCCGCTGATAGCGCTCAAGCTGCTGCTGACTGCAGTTTGCCCCTGCTTGAACAACACCAGGTACATGGTCATTTGCCCCAGGGTGATATGGCCGTGAACGGCATCGACCACCACCCACGCATACGCCAGGTAAAACGCCGCCGTGCCGAGCAGGCCGAGGACAAAACCCCAGCCATCGCGACGCAATGTCAACCGACGGTCTTCGGCGTAGAGACGCGCAAACGTCTCGCGATAGCGCTTCAACAACAGCGGCGCGAAACCGAACAACTTGACCTCTTTGATGTACCCCTCGTGGGACAGCAGCGTCTCGATGTAAGTCTGCTGCCGGCTCTCCGGCGCCCGGCGGGTGAACAACCGAAACGCATCCCCGGAAAAATGCGCCTCGGCGAAAAACACCGGCAACGCACCGACCACCAGCAGCACCAGCGCCCACGGCGAAAAGTGCACCAGCAACACGCCGAAGCTGATCAGCACAATCAGGTTCTGAATCAGCCCCAACGACTTCATCACCAGCGCCAGCGGCCGGGTCGACGCCTCGCGCCGTACCCGCACCAGCTTGTCGTAAAACTCGGAATTCTCGAACTGCACCAACGACAACGTCTGGGCCTTCTCCAGAATCATCGTGTTGACCTTCTGCCCCAACTGCACGCGCAACAGCGACTGCTGAACCGACAGTGCCCGCTGCGTACCGGACAACAACGCCAGCACCCCCGCCTCCATCAACACATAACGCACCACCGGCCACAACGGCGCACTGCCCTGCTGCGCATGCAACTGCATGGCGCTGACCACCGCGTCGACGATGCGTTGACCGATCCAGGCCGCGAGTGCTGGGAGTACACCGGCAATCAGGGTTGCCAGGACCAGGCCAAGGAACAATCCACGGGAGGTGCCCCAGACCAGAAGCAAGGCGCGTCGGGCCTGGTCGAACAGGGCGGTGAGGCGGTTAAGGGCCGCTGGCATTGGTCAAGCTCGCAGAGGGCAAACAAGGTGACAGGGTACTTCAGCCGGGGAATGAGCGTGATGCGAATCAACTGTAACGTTTGTTCGCTTGACGCGAGAGGACGTCAGGATGAGGATCGTCCGACTTTCAGAGGTCGCGCATGAATAAAAAACGAATATCTGCACCTATCAGCAGAGCTCCTTTTCCTGGAGAAGCAGCTAGCCAAACCTGGGCTTAGCAAGCTATCTGCAATGTCTATTCGCTCTCGAATTGCGCGAGCAAAATCATCTCTTGAAGTGAGTACTCAGAACACGGACCAACCTGCAAAGCTCGTCGTTACGTAACTTGGCTCCCCCTTTTCAGGTACTCTCGATACAGAGTAAGAAAGCCTACTTCACTCCACCCCCACCTGAAACGGTGCCCGATACCGCCCTGGACTTTCCCCCATCCATTTCTTGAACACTCGATGAAACGCGCTCGGCTCCTGAAAGCCCAACTGTTCAGCGAATTCGCTGATGCTCACTGTGCTTTGGCGCAATTGCTCAAAGGCCGCGTCGGGTAAATAAATCCGTCCCGCTTTGGGATCCTATAGGGGCTCTATCATGATGAATCTCTACCATGATGGGTTTGCAGGATGTGTGTTTGTCGATCACTTATACTTTTTACATTGACACAATTAACTTTTCAATCGTTTTTATCATAAAAAACTGTCAAAACTAACAGGTTGATTTCGGGTAGCACAGTGGTACGTTTTATTGGACACCCACCAGCAACTCCGTGAATCGCACAGGGGAATTTAATATGTTTACCATTGCAGAGTTCAGACGACTAATAGAGCTAAGTCAGCCCCATAGAAACCTGGACGCATCAGAGAATTTAGAATGTTCGAGACTATTTGAACTAGTAAGACTGAAGTTTATGACAAACACTTCAAAGGAGCCACTCAACAATGAGAACACGGAGTGGTTAAAATTTTGTACAGCATTAAATCCAACAGAGGAAGATTTACTGGAGGATCTATTAGCTGCGTGGAAAATAGAACTGGACAACAATATATCACAACTAGAAAATCCACTTAATGATATCCCGCCAGGAGAATACCTACGGGCTTGGGGCAATTATCCTGGCGCTATGAGTTTACGGTGTATCCAGGGTAACTTTGGCGGAATAAGCCAAGATGGAACGTGTTTTTATTTGTCTTCCGAGGCAGTGGAAATATCGAAAACAAGTTCTATTGAGCGTGGCCACAACGGCCCTGACTCTCTCATTTCTCCTATAAGTTCAACTCTCGTAATGGTTGAGGGTATATGGTACAAATCTGTTGTTCATCCAGGATTTATTTTTCATCAATGATAAGTGACTACGCACAATGGAAATTGAATTTTTACGGTGAATATTTTTCTCGGCTTCATGCAGCAATAATTATCTGATTATCAGGAAGTCCATTACTAAAAAATAACGAGCACTTCGCTTTTGAATTATGACCGCAGTCGCCGTTACTTTAAATATATCCGATAGGGAGACTCCTCGACGCATTTGCGAGGAAGCTCCCTTCAAGCCGCTTTGGTCTATCGATGGGAGGGTGGACTCCTCAGTTTCCTACTACCGCGCACGGCACACCCTTATACCGCATTGGTGTTAGCCAGTGAGTTAGGCCGGGATTTATCGCCCCCTCACTGGACTTTTGCTCTTGGTTCGGTGCCGACTACGTGGATATCGCAACCACGTATGACACTTAAACAAACTCTCTATTATATCTAACCACTCGAGCAAGATTGCCCACAAAGTGCCCGCTCAAAACGCTCACTGGGTACCCTGAAACCGCGCCCGATACCGCCCCGGGCTCTCCCCCGTCCATTTCTTGAACGCCCGATGGAACGCACTCGGTTCCTGAAAGCCCAGCCGTTCGGCGATGTCACTGATGCTCGCCTTGCTCTGGCGCAGTTGCTCAAAGGCCACGCCGCGCCGTACTTCGTCCTTGATCTCCTGATACGAGCAGCCTTCGCGCTCCAGCTTGCGGCGGAAGGTGCTGGGGCTCAGGTGTTGTTCCAGGGCGAAATCCTGCAGGGTCGGCCATTCGCTGTAGTCGCTGTTGCGCAGGCGCTGGTGGACTTGCGAGGCCAGGCCGTGCTGGTTGCGGAAGCGGATCACCAGCCATTGCGGGGCCGTGCGCAGGAATACCTTGAGTGTGGCCAGGTCTTGCACCACCGGCAGGCGCAGGTAGTGGCTGGCGAATTCGATTTCGGTGCGCTCGGCGCCGAAGGTCAGGTTGGGGCCCCACAGCAGGCGGTCGTCGCTGAGGGACACGCGCTGATGGCGGAAGTCCGCGCGGTCGATGGGAATGCGTCGTCCGCCGAGCCAGCACAGCAGGCTGATCATCAGCACGAGGAACGTCTCTTCGCCAAAACGGCTGACGTCGTCATTTTGCGCGTGGGTGTCGAGGCTGATGATTGCGCGCTTGCCGCGCACGGTCAGGGTGCCGCGAAAGTCGCGCAAGAACAGGCCGAAATTGACCAGGCACTGGCGCATGGCTTTGTGCAGGTCGGGTTCCTGAATCAACGCGCGGCAGATCAAGGCGAAGCTGCCCGGCGGCATGCCGTGGGAGTCGAGCCGGAAAAACTCGTCGTTCAACTCGCGGATCTGAATCAGCCACAGCTCGGCAAACGCACTGGCCGGCACCCGCGCCGTGGGCTGATCCATCAACGCCGGGTCGATACCGGCCTGTTCCAGCACCGCCGTCAGGCGCGGCGAATCTCCTCCCAGTGCGTGGATCATGGCCTGCACGAAATAAACGGCAACCGAGTCGTTTTCCCGCATGTGAACGTTTCGCTCCCTGACACTTGAATGGCAAAAAACACCAGCACCGTTGAACAGTTGCGGCATAGGACAACTGAGCGGCCGGTTCTAGACTCGCGGCCAATAGTACGCCTTCGACCGTTATGACGGCCAAGGTATCGCAAGGTATGAGTGGAAGGACGGCAACATGAATTTGCAAAACATCGGCGTGATCGGTGCGGGCACCATGGGCAACGGGATTGCGCAGGTCTGTGCGCTGGCCGGCTTCACCGTGACCCTGATCGACATCTCCGAGAGTGCCCTGCAAAAGGCGCTGGCCAGCGTCAGCAAAAACCTCGATCGCCAGGTCGCCAAAGAAACGCTGACCGAGGAGCAGAAGCACGTCGCCCTCGACAGGATTCGCACCAGCACCCAATACGACAGCCTGAAAAACGCGCAACTGGTGATCGAAGCGGCCACCGAAAACCTCGACCTGAAACTGCGCGTGCTGCAACAAATCGCCGCGCAGGTCAGTGCCGAGTGTGTGATTGCCTCCAACACCTCGTCGCTGTCGATTACCCAACTCGCCGCCAGTGTCAGCCAGCCTGAGCGTTTCATCGGCCTGCACTTCTTCAACCCGGTGCCAGTGATGGGCCTGATTGAAGTGATTCGCGGCCTGCAAACCAGCGACGCCACGCACGCTCTCGCCCTGGACATGGCGACCACCCTGGGCAAAACCGCGATCACCGCCGGCAACCGTCCGGGTTTCGTGGTCAACCGGATTCTGGTGCCGATGATCAACGAAGCCATTCTGGTGTTCCAGGAAGGCCTGGCCAGTGCCGAAGACATCGACGCCGGCATGCGTCTGGGCTGCAACCAGCCGATCGGCCCGCTGGCCCTGGCCGACCTGATCGGTCTGGACACCCTGCTGGCCATCATGGAAGCCTTCTACGACGGCTTCAACGACAGCAAATACCGCCCGGCTCCGCTGCTCAAGGAAATGGTCGCCGCCGGTTATCTGGGTCGTAAAACAGGACGTGGCTTCCATGCCTATGCCTGAGCGATGCTCGCGCTTCACCGAGTACCGGGACAAAGTGCTGGAGTTGTTTGCCAGCAAGGGTTTCGGTCAGGTCGGCATGCGTGAGCTGGCGACGTGCCTGGGGCTTTCCTCGGGCTCGTTGTATCACCATTACCCGAGCAAGCAGCACTTGCTGCTCGACCTGATCGAGGAGTTCTACGAAGAGCTGCTGGCGACCCTCGGCCGCCTCGATCAAAAGGGTCCGGCGAAACGCGACAAGCTGCAAAACCTGATCCGTGCGCATTTGAATCTGCACCGGGAAATGCCCTGGCATTTTCGTCTGGCGGAACGCGACAGCGGTTGCCTCAATGACGAGCAACAGGCGCGCGTGCGGCAATTGCGCGAGCAATACGAACAGCGCCTGCTGCTGATGCTCGGCACCAAACCGCGGGTCGGTGAACACGCGCAACGCGCCACTGCGCACGCCATCGCCAACTTGCTCAACAGCGCCCCCAGTTGGTTGATGCAACATGAGCTGAATGACCATGAGCGCGATGAACTGCTGGAAAATATGGTGAGCGGGGCCATTGAGCGTCTGCTGCGGCCTTCGGCGCCACGTGCGGTGGCGTGAGCACCTGATGCGAGGTCAGGTGCACGCGTGCTCAGGCGATAAAACACCCCGTTTCAATAGAAAAATCATCTAAACGAATTTTGCCAAACCCTCCCTCTAACGCTTTGCTAATGGCGTCCAATCACTGCGGAGCCGGGGGTTGACGCAACCTAGCCCGGCCTCCTGCGTTACCGGGAGCACAACATGAAAATCAATCCCTACCTGATCTTCAACGGCGACTGCAAAGCCGCGTTCACCTTCTATGAGAGAAGCCTGCCCGGCAAGATCGAAGCCATGATGACCTTCGGCGAAACCCCGGCCGGCGAGCACGTGCCGACAGATCTTCATAACCTGATCATTCACACCCGCCTGGTGGTGGGCGATCAGGCCATCATGGGGTCCGACACCACACCGGACCGTCCCGTCGATGACATGGCCGGTTTTTCGGTTTCGCTGAATGTCGACAGCATCGCTGAAGCGGAACGGGTCTTTAACGCCTTGTCGGAAGACGGCACCGTGCAAATGCCGCTGGAACAGACGTTTTGGGCGGCGCGTTTCGGCATGCTGGTGGACCGCTTTGGTGTGTCGTGGATGGTCAACTGCGAGAAGGATCAGTAACACGCGTTTGCGTCAGGCATGAAAAAGCCCAACCTGTGAACGTTGGGCTTTCTGGCAACTCCCGGACCGTCTGCTACCGTCAACAAGCCACCCGCGTGGCAACGGATTGTTCGGAGGACACCCGCTATGCCTGCTCATGCCCCTTGGTCCACCCGCTGCAAAATGTCGCTGCTAGCCGGAGGGCTCGTCGCCGCCCTGCTCGCGCTCAATGGTTGCGCCACCGTCGATGCCCAGACCACTGCGTACGTGGGCGTGGAACATCCGGCGCCAACGCTGGCCAGTGAGGTGGTGGTGCTGCGCACCGAACCCACTCGCCCGCATGTTCGGTTGGGTGAAGTGCTGATCGATGCCAGCGTCGACCCTGCCCCGCCGATTACCCAGGTTGAAGAAAAACTGCGTGAGGAATCCGCCAAGCTTGGCGGCGATGCCGTGGTGGTGGTTTACGACCATATCGGCACCGTCGGCGCGTATGTCAGCGGGCCGCTGTGGAGCCGCGACATCGAAACGATTCAGGGCCGCAAGCTCAAAGGCATCGTGATCAAGTACAAATGACCGTTCGGTGACTGAAAGTGCTCAGCCCTTGACGCACACCACCTGGCGCAAGGTGTGCAGCACTTCCACCAGTTCGCGCTGGGCGTGCATGACGTCGTCGATGTTTTTGTAGGCCATCGGGATTTCGTCGATCACCGCTGCGTCCTTGCGACATTCCACGTGGGCGGTGGCGCGGACCTGGTCCTGGACCGTGAACAGGCTTTTCGCCTGGGTACGGCTCATGATGCGGCCGGCGCCGTGGCTGCATGAGCAGAACGACTGTTCATTGCCGAGCCCACGGACGATGAAGCTTTTCGCGCCCATTGATCCAGGAATGATCCCCAACTCGCCCTTCTTCGCCGACACCGCGCCTTTACGGGTGACCAGGATGTCCTCGTCGAAGTGCCGCTCTTTTTGCACATAGTTGTGGTGACAGTTCACCGCTTCCAGCGCCGCCTCGAAGGGTTTCCTGATCACTTGCCGGGCCGCTTGAATCACCGATTGCATCATCAGCGCACGGTTCTGCCTGGCAAAATCCTGCGCCCAGTCGACGGCTTCGACGTAATCGTCAAAGTGCCGGCTGCCTTCCTTGAAATAGGCCAGGTCACGGTCCGGCAAATTGGCGAGGTGATGGCGCATGTCGGCCTGGGCCAGTTGAATGAACAGGTTTCCGATGGCGTTGCCGACCCCGCGAGAACCACTGTGCAGCATGAACCAGACCCGGTCGGTCTCATCGAGGCACACTTCGATGAAATGGTTGCCACTGCCCAATGTGCCCAAGTGCGCGCGATTGTTGGTGTGGGCGAGTTTCGGGTACTTGTCGGTGATTGCCTTGAACCGTGAGGCCAACGCCGACCAGGCATGATCGGCCTGTTTCGGAACACTGTCCCAGGCGCCTTTGTCCCGGACGCCGCGCCCCAGGGTGCGGCCATGGGGCACCGCTTTCTCGATGGCGCTGCGCAAACCGTGCAGGTTGTCGGGTAAATCCGCAGCGGTCAGCGTGGTGCAAGCAGCGATCATGCCGCAGCCGATGTCGACGCCGACAGCCGCCGGGATGATCGCGCCCACGGTCGGAATCACGCTGCCGATGGTCGAGCCCTTGCCCAGGTGCACGTCAGGCATCACCGCCAGATGCTTGAAAATGAACGGCATCTTCGCGGTGTTGATCAGTTGCTGCCGGGCTTCGTTTTCGACCGGGACGCCTTCGGTCCAGAGCTTGATCGGTTTGCCGTTGGCGACGTCCAGCCGTTGGTAGGTCGGGGTTTGCATGATGTTCGATCGTGTCTCAACTGCCTGCACCGCCATGTGCTTCCTCAAAGAAATAGTCTTTCCAGCTGTCTGCCTTGTTTTTCAGCACACCTAACGTCTGCAGTTGCTCGGCATAGATATAGGTTCGCTGTGGCACCACGGTGAAGTCGATTTCCGGGTCGGCGACGATTTTCTCAACCAATGGCAAGGATAGTTTCGATTGCTCCACGCGGATATAGGTCTGGGCGGCTGCGGGCTTGTCGGCCTTGATAATCTGCTCGGCTTCAGCCAGCGCTGCGTAGAACGCCTTATAGGTTTTCGGGTTTTCGTCGTGGAATTTTTCCGTGGTGTACAGCACGTTGAACGTGGCCTGGCCACCCAGTACGTCGTAGGAACTCAGCACTTTGTGGACGTTAGGGCTTTGCAGTTCCTGATACTGGAACGGCGGGCTGGAGAAGTGTGAGTTGATCTCTGAACCGCCGGCAATCAGCGCCGATGTCGCGTCGGGGTGGGACAGGCTGATCGAGATATCATCAAACTTCTTGAAATTTTCCGCGCCAAACTGCTTGGCCGTTTCAATCTGCAACGTGCGCGACTGGAAACCCACCCCCGCCGCCGGCACCGCGATTCGGTCCTTTTCGGTGAAGTCCTTGAGGCTTTTCACATTCGGATTATTGGTCAGCAGGTAATTGGGCATCGACCCCAGCGAGGCGATGGCCTTGACGTTTTGCTTGCCCTTGGTCCGGTCCCAGATCGTCAGCATCGGCGGCACGCCGGCCGACACCACATCCAGTGCACCGGCCAATAGTGCCTCGTTCATGGCGGTGGCCCCTGAAATGCTGTTCCAGTCGACCTTGATGTCGAGGCCCTGCTCCTTGCCGTGTTTTTCGATGAGCTGCTGGTCGCGCACCACATCCAGAATCAGGTAGCCGATGCCAAATTGCTGGGCAATGCTGATGTTGCCTTCGGCCTGAACCACCGGGCTGAGTAATGCGCTCAGCGCCACCACGGAGGTGGCCAACAGGGTTAATGCGGAGCGCTTGAAAGGTGTCGTCATGAAAACCTCAAGGTAACGGAGGATGCCGAAAAAAAGCGGCCGAAGCCGCCAATGTCGATCAGCCAAGAAGTAACACCTGTGGGAGCGAGCCTGCTCGCGAAGGCAGCCTTTCAGCCAACGCAAGTGTTGACTGACAAGCCCCCTTCGCGAGCAGGCTCGCTCCCACAAGGATTGCGGCGTTCAGCGCCTCAACTGACCTGAACTCCTGATCGTTGATTTCAAACCGGCAGATTCAGAGCTTGGCGATCGAGACCTCGGTGGATTTAACGAAGGCAATTACTTCGCTACCCACTTTCAGTTCAAGATCGCGCACCGAGCGTGTGGTAATCACGGAGGTGACGATGCCGGAGGCGGTTTGCACGTCGATTTCGGACACCACTTCGCCTTGGACGATTTCCTTGATGACGCCCTTGAACTGGTTCCGGACGTTGATCGCTTTGATGGTCATGATGAGGCTTCCTGTCTGGTGGCGGACGCATCCGTGCGGATGCGCAGGCCCTCAAAGTGCACCACCTGCACAAACAACAAAAGGAATAAATAATTATCTATTTATTCCTTTTTTGAATATTAAACCTCGAATCGTTGTCCGGTATACGAGGACGCTTGCACCATTCGTCGCATAGGCAAATCTTTGACGCCTGGCTCAAAGTGTCTGGCGTGGGGATTGCAAAGGCCGGTCGTAGCCGCCCGGAAACGACGTTATTCTGACGCAGCAACAATCAACTCAACATTTAAGGACCCCGGCGAAACGCCTGGTGAGTCACCGGAGATTTAACGTGTCAACCCTCAGTGAAATCGCAGCGAACCACGCGAGAATGGTTAAATTACAGGCACAAGAGTCGACCGGATTGAGTGAGCGGCACGTTCAAATTGTGGGGTGCTTCGAAGTGCCCGTCATGGAAGAACAACAGCACATCCCCTTGCACTTGATCGCTGGCGCGCAGGACAATCACCTCGCCCAGGCTGCGGGTTATTTGCTCTGAGTGAGTGTTGCACCAAAGAGTGGCACCAACCGGTTGGTGACCACTCCTTGCACTCATTTCAGTCAAGCTTCGCCAACTTGGTTTCACCACTGTCCCAACCACCTCCCAGCGACTTGTAGATGGCGACGATCCCTCGGTACTGATCAATCTCACCGAGCGCCTGCTCATCCTCGGCGTTCAGTCGCTCGCGCTGTGCGTCGAGCAACACCAGGTAGTCCGCCGTCCCTTCCTGATACTGGATTGCCGCCAGGTCCGCCGCGGCACGGCTCGACTCGCTTTGCTTGATCAGCGACAGCAAGCGTTGTTGGCGTTTGCCATAGTCACTGAACGCATTTTCCGACTCTTCCAGCGCCAGCAAGACTTGCTGTTCATAGGTGGCCAAGGCCCCTTCGGCGTTGGCGTTGGCACCGCGAATACGCGCCCGCACGCTGCCCAGATCAAACGCCGCCCAGGTAATGCTCGGGCCCAATCCCCACGCTCTGGCGGCGCTGGAACCGATTTGCGAACCGCGCCCCGCGGTGAAACCGAGGAACCCGCTCAAGCTGACCCGAGGAAACAAATCGGCCGTGGCGACGCCGATATCCGCCGTGGCGGACGCCAGCCTGCGCTCGGCAGCGAGGACATCGGGACGCCGGCGCAACAGTTCACCGGGATCACCGATCGGCAGGGCCTTGGCGATGGCGGGCAAGTCGGCGGGATTGAGCGACACGCTCAATTTATCCGGGCGCTCACCCAACAGCGTGGCGATGCGGTTTTTCTCCCGCACCTGCTCCGCCTGAAGTTGCGGCACCGTCGCTTCGACCGCGGCCAGTCGGGCATCGGCACGCACCACGTCCAGTTCATTGCCCACACCCGCATCGCGCAGGCTGACTGTGACGGTGCGTGAGTCCTGCTGGTTTTTCAGGTTGGCCAAGGCAATTTTTTCCCGCAGTTGCGCGCCCCGTAGTTGGCCATAGGCATCGACCAGCTCGGCGATCATGGTCACGCGAAGCTGATACAGGTCCGCCGCTGCCGCGTCTTCCTGAGCATTGCTGGATTCCAGTTCACGCTGGATCCGGCCAAACAAGTCGATTTCCCAGGCCATGTCCAGACCGAGGTCGTAGCGCTCTGTGTTGACGCGTTTTTCGCTCAAGCCCGGCACTTGTGACTTGCCTTGGTGACTGCTGACGCTGCTGGTGACGACCGGCAGGTTGTCATTGCTGATGTCATCGCGAATCGCCCGCGCCGCTTTCCAGCGTGCAAACGCGACGCGCAGGTCGCGGTTGCCCTCCAGGGACTTGCTCACTAACTGGTTGAGCGTGGGGTCGTCAAACTGTTGCCACCAAATGGTTTCGAAACGGGTTTGATCGTAATGGCCAGTCTGGGCCGACACGACATGCGCAGGCGCCGTGTCAGGTGTTTTGTAATCGGGGCCCACCGTGCAGGCAGCGAGTGCGGCGACCAGAAGGCTGGGTAAAAAGAGCTTTATCGCTGTCATGAGTGAGCCTCCGAATTCAAAGCGTTTGCCGGATGGACCGGGGTGGATTGGCGCGCGTTTTTGCGCTCGATGTAGCGACGGATGAGGACAAAGAACACCGGGGTCAGCAGCAAGCCAAAGAACGTCACCCCGAGCATCCCGGAGAACACCGCGACACCCATGGCACGGCGCATTTCCGAGCCGGCACCGGTGGACGTCACCAGCGGAATTACCCCCATGATGAAAGCGAAGGACGTCATCAGGATCGGCCGCAGTCGCATGCGGCAAGCGTCCAGCACCGCGTCCAGTGGCGACAGGCCTTGCGCCTGTTTGTCCTTAGCAAACTCGACGATCAGAATCGCGTTCTTGCACGCCAGGCCCACCAGCACGATCAGGCCGATCTGGGTAAAGATGTTGTTGTCGCCCTTGGAAAGGATGACGCCGGCAATGGCCGACAGCAGGGTCATCGGCACAATCAGGATCACCGCCAGCGGCAGGCTCCAGCTCTCGTACAGCGCCGCCAGGACCAGGAATGCCAACAGCACGCAGAGCGGGAAGACCAGCAGCGCGGTGTTGCCCGAAAGGATCTGTTGATAGGTCAGGTCGGTCCATTCATAGGTCATGCCGTTGGGCAGCTCTTCTCTGAGCAGTTTTTCAATCGCTGCCTGCGCCTGGCCGGAACTGTAGCCGGGCGCCGCGCTGCCGTTGATTTCCGCGGTAACGAAACCGTTGTAGTGCGAGACGCGATCAGGCCCCGACGTCGGGCTGACCTTGACGAAGGTGGCCAGCGGGATCATTTCGCCTTTGTTGTTGCGCACTTTCAGCTGACCGATCTGCTCCGGTTCCTGGCGGAACTGCTGTTCGGCCTGCACATTGACCTGATAGGTCCGCCCGAAACGGTTGAAGTCGTTGGCATACAGTGAGCCCAGGTACACCTGCAACGTGTCGAAGATGTCGTTGATGGCCACGCCATGAATCTTGGCTTTTTCGCGGTCAATGGCGGCGTCTACCTGCGGCACGTTGACGGTATAGCTGGTGAACAAATTGGCCAGCTCCGGAACACTGCGGCTCTTGCCGATGATGTTCATGGTCTCTTTGTACAGTTCTTCGTAACCCAGGTTGCCCCGGTCTTCGATCTGCAGACGGAAACCGCCAATGGTGCCCAACCCTTGAACCGGCGGCGGCGGGAACACCGCGATGTAAGCGTCCTGGATGCCACCGAACTTGGCATTCAGTGAGGCGGAAATCGCGCCGGCTGACAGGCTCGGGTCTTTACGCTCATCGAAGGGCCGCAAGCCGATGAAGGCGATACCGGCGTTCGGGCTGTTGGTGAAGCCATTGATCGACAGGCCCGGGAACGCCACGGCGCTGTCGAAACCCGGCTCGTTCATGGCGATGGTGCTCATGCGCCGGATCACCGACTCGGTGCGATCGAGGCTGGCGGCATCCGGCAACTGCGCAAAGGTCACCAGGTACTTTTTGTCCTGGGTCGGCACGAAGCCGGTTGGCGTGGTGCTGAAACCCAGGTACGTCATCGCGATCAGGCCGGCATAGACCAGCAAGGCCACGCTGCTACCCCGAATGACCTTGGCCACGGCAATGACGTAGCCATGGCTGGCCTTGTCGAAGAAGCGGTTGAAGGGCTTGAACAGCCAGCCACCCAGCAGGCGATCCAGCACTTTGGAGAAACGGTCTTTCGGTGCGCCGTGTGCCTTGAGCAACACCGCCGCCAATGCCGGCGACAAGGTCAGGGAGTTGAACGCCGAGATCACGGTGGAGATGGCAATGGTCAGGGCGAACTGTTTGTAGAACTGCCCGGTCAAGCCCGAGATAAAGGCAGCGGGCACGAACACCGCACACAGCACCAGCGCCGTGGCGATGATCGGACCAGTCACCTCGCCCATGGCTTTTTTGGTCGCCTCGGCCGGTTCAAGCCCCGACTCGATGTTGCGTTCGACGTTCTCCACCACCACGATCGCATCATCGACCACAATCCCGATCGCCAACACCAGGCCGAACAGCGACAGCGCATTCAGCGAAAACCCGAACAGGTGCATCACGGCAAATGTGCCGATCAGCGACACCGGCACCGCGACCAGCGGAATGATCGAGGCGCGCCAGGTTTGCAGGAACAGAATCACCACCAGCACCACCAGGATCAACGCTTCGAACAGCGTATGGACCACCGCTTCAATCGAGCTGCGGACGAAGATCGTCGGGTCGTAGACGATCTCGTAATCCATGCCTTCCGGGAAGTTCTTCTTCAGCTCGGCCATCTTCGCCCGCACCTGGTTGGAGATGTCGATTGCGTTCGACCCGGGACGCTGGAAGATCGGCATCGCCACCGCTTCCTCGTTATTGAGCAAGGCGCGCAAGGCGTACTGATTGGAACCCAACTCGACCCGGGCGATGTCCTTGAGACGGGTGATTTCGCCGTCGGGGCCGGCTCGAACGATGACGTTCTCGAACTCTTCTTCGCTGACCAGACGCCCCTGGGAGTTGATCGACATCTGGAAGCTCGTGGCATTCGGTGCCGGCGGCGAGCCCAGTTGCCCGGCAGCGACCTGACGATTCTGCTCGCGCACCGCGTTGACCACATCGGTCGCCGTCAGATTGCGCGAAGCGGTTTTGTTCGGGTCGAGCCAGATACGCAGCGAGTAATCGCCGATACCGAACATCTTCACATCGCCAATACCGTCCAGGCGCGACAGCTCATCCTTGACGTTGAGGATCGCGTAGTTGGACAGGTAGAGCATGTCGTAGCGTTTGTCCGGCGACACCAAGTGCACCAACAAGGTCAGCTCGGGAGAAGCCTTGTCGACGGTGATGCCGATGCGCGTCACTTCCTCGGGCAGCTTGGGTTCGGTGCGGGTCACGCGGTTCTGCACCTGCACCTGAGCGTTGTCCAGATCGGTGCCCAGGGCGAATGTCACGGTGAGGGTGAGTCGGCCATCCGCGGTGGATTGCGAGGACATGTACAGCATGTTCTCGACGCCGGTGATGGCTTGCTCCAGAGGCGCCGCTACCGTTTCACCAATGACCTTCGGGTTGGCACCAGGGTAGTTGGCGTGGACCACGACGGTGGGCGGAACCACCTCGGGGTATTCGCTGATCGGCAACTGGAACAGCGAGATGGCGCCGGCGATCAGGATCAGCAGCGACAGCACGGCTGCGAAGATCGGCCGCGTGATAAAGAACTGAGAGAATTTCATGGCGATGCTCTCTTATCCGCGAGGGGAAACGGACGCATCCGTTTTCACCAGCGCCGGTGATGTGTCTGAGGACGATGTCGGCGCGGCCGGTTGATTACCCGCCTCGATGGCCTGGCGTTGACGGGTCAGGGTCGCGACGGTTTCCGCATCGGCCATCGGCGCATCTTGCGGGGCGACTACCGCTCCGGGGCGAACCCGTTGCAGGCCGTTGATGACGATCCGGTCTTCCTTCTGCAAACCGCTGCGCACGATGCGCAGGCCTTCAAGCTTGGGGCCCAGTTCGACGCTGCGGTACACGGCTTTGTTGTCCTGATCGATCACCAGCACGAATTTCTTGCCCAGATCGGTGCCCACCGCTTCGTCCTTGATCAGCAGGCCGGCATAAGCGGCGCTGCCCACCAGTTTCAGTCGGGCATACAAGCCAGGTGTGTACTTCCCGTCGCTGTTGTCGAACTCGGCGCGGCCACGGATGGTGCCGGTTTTCGGATTGACCTGGTTGTCGACAAAGTTCATCCGCCCCAGGTGACTGTTGCCCTCCTCGTTCGACAAGCCCATGTACACCGGCGTGGTCTGGCTGCGCTGGCCTTGGCGAGAGAGTTGGCCGTACTTGAGGAACAGGCGCTCGTCAGCGTCGAAATAGGCGTAGACCTTGTCGGTGGACACCACGCTGGTGAGCGGCGTGGTGTCGGCAGTGACGATGTTGCCGGCGGTGATTTCAGCACGGCTGACCCGTCCGGAAATCGGCGCGGTGACGCGGGTGAAGCTCAGGTTCAAACGCGCCAGATCCAGTTGCGCCTGCACGGAATCAACACCGGCCTTGGCTTCCTGAGCGGTGGTGGTGCGGGTGTCTGCCAGCTCAGCAGAAATCGCGTTGCTGCTCAGCAAGCGTTGGCCACGCTGTGCTTCATTGCCGGTGCGAACCAGCGTGGCGCGGGCTTGTTGCAACTGCGCTTCGAGGCGATGAACTTCGTGTTCGAACGGACGTGGGTCAATCTGGAACAGCAAATCCCCCTTCTTCACCAGCACGCCGTCGGTGAACGCAACGCGTTCGATCTGACCTGAAACCCGTGGGCGGACTACGACGGTTTCCGGCGCTTCCAACCGGGCAGTGACTTCATCCCATTCGGTGATGGGCTGCTCGAGCACTTTGGCGACTGTGACGTGCGGCGCCCCTGGCGCCTGAGCGGCATTGGGCGTTTGATTGCACGCGGCGAGGACCGCCAGAGCCACTGCAGCGAGGGGATAACGCAAAGGTTTCAGTGATTGTTCCATGGGGGTGTCCGCCAGACGGTTCAGGAATTTCCGGATTCTCGACGTCGCGCGAGGCATCGACGAATTGAACGGAGTGAAGTTGGGTATCAACATTAATGATGACTGTCATGTATAAGAGCAAAAAAAAACACAGGCACGGTCAAGCCTTGGTATTCGCCAGGGCACTGCACACACAATCGAGTGCCGGCCCCAGCGTCTGCGCCGCACTTAACGCCCGCGCGGTGGGCACCATGGTGCGGCCATTGCGCTCGAATAATGGGTCGTTGAACAGCCTTCGCAACCGCACCAAGGCCCCGCTGACCGCCGGCTGACCCAGCGACAGTTTCTCGGCGGCGCGGCTGACGCTGCGCTCCTGCATGAGCGCCTCGAAAACCACCAGTAGATTCAAATCGATACAGCGCAGATCATTACGCTTCATAGGTCAGGCCCACGTAGAGTGTTCAGGCTTGAGCCGCAGGCTCGGGAGTCGCCAGTCATCTGCCGACACCGACAAAGCCATTGCGACAACTTTATATGACGCACATAATAAATAACAGCATCTCAACGAAATCCGGCCTTGGCAAGGCCCGTCTGGCGAAAAGGAGAAGTTCATGAGAGTGACGAAAGACCAGGCCGCCGCCAACAAAGAGGCGGTCCTCACGGCCGCGTCGCGGTTGTACCGGCAAAAAGGCATCGACGGGATTGGCATCGGCGAACTGTCGCGCTCGGTCGGCCTGACGCATGGCGGCTTCTACGGACAGTTTCCGGGAGGCAAGGAGCAACTGGCTTCAGAAGCGGTCAGCCGGACGTTCGAGTCCAACATCCAGGATTGGCAAAACGCCAAATCCATCCCGGAGCTGATCAAGGGCTACCTGACGCTACGCCACATGGACAACTGGACCGAAGGCTGCCCGATTCCGGCACTGGGCGCCGACGTTGCCCGAAACGGCGGCGCCGTCAGCAGTTCGTTTACCAAAGGCGTTGAGCGTCTGATTGATACGTTGATGGCGCTGGTCGAAGGCGAAAACCATGACCAGAAGTACCAGGAATCGCTGCGAATCCTGTCGTCGATAGCGGGTGCGATGCTCATTGCCCGGGCGCTGGATAAACCTGAGTTGTCCGAGCAGTTTTTGCAGTCGGTTGTGAGTGCCTGGGCTGCGCCGGCTCCAGAAAAAGAGGATCCATTGCTTGCAGGGCATCGCTGAATTTTCCAGCGCCATCGCGAGCAAGCTCGCTCCCACAGAGGATCGCATTCCAATGTGGGAGCGAGCCTGCTCGCGAAGAGGCCCACTCAGATAACACCATTCTTGAGCACTACACAAAATATCCCAGCCCAACAGAAACCCTGTGGCGAGGGAGCTTGCTCCCGCTGGGCTGCGAAGCGGCCCCAAAAACCGGCAACTCCGATTTATCAGGCACACCTGGCGACTGCTGCGCAACCGAGCGGGAGCAAGCTCCCTCGCCACAAAGGTAACTGGTCGCTACTGCGAAGGCATCGCCCGCAATCGCCGGCCCACTACATCCAGCACATCACAGCCATCGCGCAATGGGATGGCACAGAGCAATGCGAAGTCGCTGAGGATGAAGGATTCGCACTCGACCGAACCGCGCATCGACATGTTTTCCAATACCTGCGTGACGGCACGAATTCGGTAGTTGGCGGCTTCGTATAAAACATCGAGCGGTGCGTGGGTATCGACGAACAGCGTGGGCATGTCGGTGCAGTTGCTGGTGAGGGCCATGAAGCGGTTTTTGGGGTGGGGGATTGGTTTTTCGTAGGGTGGATCGGGGTGAAGTGTTTTCATCGAATTGAGTCCTAACGTATGGATTGAAGCCGCCAGACATCACTTCCACGCAAATAGGTGGCGGCTGTACGCAGGTGTGGAAGACCGGGACGTTAGGCACCCGGCGCACTCGAAAGCGCCCCGCGCACAGCCACCAAAAAACACAGACGATAAAAAACGCCGAACTGGTGGCGCTTGATGCGCCTAACGATAGAAGGGCTTCCACGCCCTGTCACTGAATTTGCAGCGACAGCCAAAGACTATCCATGCATCTCACTTCGCACCAGTTCATCAAAGCCGCTACAACTTGAAGGAAACTTCCGACGACCTTGCCCAGAAATTTCGCTCTCGCGCAGCGTTTTGAGCGCGCGAGACTTTGCGCGGGATCAGTCAGGAAAGAAGTCAGGAAAGTAGGAAAACGGCGTAGGCCAAATCCTTAAATAACTCCCAAAAAACAACAAGCAACCCCAAACGAAAACGTGGCGTGAGGTCTCCCCCCACGCCACGCTCTCTTATCTACCCAACGACTCTGACAACTTCTTCAAGAAGTCAGCCCGCCTCACTCTCCCGAATCAGCTTCTTGTTGATCTTCCCGACACTGGTCTTGGGAATCTCAGCCACGAACTTGAACTGCTTCGGAATCGCCCATTTGTTAATGCGCCCACACTCGACAAACGTCTGCAGGTGCGTCTCAAGAATCTGCTTGTCCAGATACTGCCCTGGCTCGCACACCACCATCGCCATGGGCCGTTCGCCCCACTGTTCATCGACAATGCCGACGACCGCGACAGACATCACCCCCGCGTGTTCGCTGATCAGGCTTTCCAGTTCCAGCGAGCTGATCCACTCGCCCCCGGTCTTGATCACGTCCTTGATGCGGTCCTTGATTTCCACGCCGCCCATCGAGTCGATGGAAGCCATGTCGCCGGTGTGCATCCAGCCGTCGAGCCAGAGCTCGGCGCCCTTTTCGGGTTCTTTCAAATAACCCTGGGTCAGCCAAGGCGCGCGGACCACGATTTCGCCGAGAGACTCACCGTCATGCACCACATCGTTGCCGCTGGCATCGACGATTTTCAGGTCAACCATGGGCACCGGTGTGCCGGTCTTGATGCGGGTCGCCAATTGTTCTTGCATGGGTTGCTTGAGCACGTCATCACGCAGGTAACTCAGGCACAGCAACGGGCAGGTTTCCGACATGCCGTAACCGCTGTGTACCACCATGCCTTTGGCGCTGGCTTCGCTAGCGATACCGAGGGTCAGCGCGCTGCCGCCGAGGAGCATTTTCCAGCCCTCGAAACGGGTCTGTTTGCCGGCTTCGCAGTTCAGGATCATTTGCAGAATGGTCGGTACGCAGTGGGAAAAGGTGACCTTCTCCTCACGGTACAACCGGACCAGGCTGTTGGGTTCGTAGCGGCCCGGATAAACCTGTTTCAGGCCCATCAGCGTGGCGACATACGGCACACCCCACGCATGCACGTGAAACATCGGCGTGATCGGCATGTACACGTCATCGGAACGCAGCAGCGGCTGGCCTTGATACACGCCCAGAGTGCCAACGGCATTCAGAGTGTGCAGGACCAATTGGCGGTGGGTGAAATACACGCCTTTCGGGTCGCCGGTGGTGCCGGTGGTGTAGAACAGGGTCGCCACCGAGTTCTCGTCGAAATCGGGGAAGTCGTACTGGTCTGACGCCAGGGACAGCAAATGCTCATATTCACCCAACACCGGCAACGAGGTGCTGGCGGCGTTGTCATCGGTGAGTTGGAGATAGCCTTTGACGGTGGTCAACCGATCCTGGACCTGCTCGAGCAACGGCAGGAAATCATCATGCACCAGCACCAGATCGTCTTCGGCGTGGTTCATGGTGAACAGCACCTGATCCGGCGACAGACGAATGTTCACCGTGTGCAGCACCGCGCCAATCATCGGCACGGCAAAGAAGCATTCCAGGTAGCGATGGCTGTCCCAGTCCAGCAGTGCCACGGTGTCCCCGGCTTTCACGCCGGCGGCCGTCAAGGCGTTGGCCAGTTTGCGGATGCGTTTGTTGAGCGTCTGGTAGTCGTAGCGCAGTTTGTCGGCGTAGACGATTTCGCGACCCGGCTCGTAGCGCACACCGGACAGCAACAATTGCTTGATCAGCAATGGATAGGCATAGGCGCCATCGGCGGGCGGAATTATTTTTGTCGCCATCATGTTTGGGTTCCTGGTCCTTATGTTATTGGCTCAGAGCCCCTCGATGCAGTCGGTTGCAATCGACTCCCGACGCGTGTCGGGAGTCGCGGGGGCCTGGCAATCAGAACTGCGCTGCGTCCAATTCGTAGAGGCACTCGCTGCCGGCCTTGACCGAAGCGCTCAATGAATGGATACGCGGTAGCAGGCGGGCAAAGTAGAAACGTGCGGTGGCCAGTTTGCTGACGTAGAAGTCGTCCTCGGCCTGCTTGCCGATGGCGGTCTTGGCCATCAATGCCCACATGTAGGCGTACGCGACGTAGCCGAAGGCTTGCAGGTACTCGACCGAGGCGGCGCCGATTTCATTCGGGTTGTTTTGCGCCCGGTCGAGGACCCACGCGGTCAAATCGTCGAGGACGTCCACGGCGGCGTTCAACGGCTTGCTAAACTCGCCGAGCTCGGCGCTGGCGTTGGCCGCGAAGTGGCGAACCTCGGAGGCGAACAAGCGGTAAAGCGCCCCGCCGCTGCCGACGATCTTGCGCCCGACCAGGTCCAGCGACTGGATGCCGTTGGTGCCTTCGTAGATCTGGGTGATGCGCACGTCACGCACCAATTGTTCCTGGCCCCACTCGCGGATGTAGCCGTGGCCGCCGAAAATCATCTGACCGTGCAATGTGGTTTCGAGGCCCATGTCGGTGAGAAACGCCTTGGCCACCGGGGTCAACAGCGACACCAATTCCTGTGCGCGATTGCGCGTGGTCGGGTCTTCGCTGTACTTGGCGGTGTCCAGTTGCAGGGCCACGTAGCTGGAGAACGCACGGCCGCCTTCGTTCAAGGCTTTCATGGTCAACAACATGCGTCGCACGTCCGGGTGGACGATGATCGGGTCGGCGGCCTTGTCTTTGTTCTGCGCGCCGGTTGGCGAACGGCTTTGCAAACGGTCACGGGCGTACTCGACCGCGTTCTGGTACGAGCGCTCGCCCAGCGACAGGCCCTGAATGCCGACGCCCAGACGCTCGTAATTCATCATGGTGAACATCGCCGCCAGGCCCTTGTTCGGCGCATCGACGATCCAGCCGGTGGCGCCGTCAAAGTTCATCACGCAGGTGGCGGAGGCCTTGATACCCATCTTGTGTTCGATGGAGCCGCAGGACAGCGCGTTGCGCTCGCCCAGGGAACCGTCGTCGTTGACCAGCACCTTGGGCACCAGGAACAGGGAAATGCCTTTAGGACCGGCCGGTGCATCCGGCAGACGGGCCAGTACCAGGTGAATGATGTTTTCGGTCAGGTCGTGCTCACCGCCGGTGATGAAGATCTTGCTGCCGCTGACCTTGTAGCTGCCGTCGGCCTGCGGCTCGGCGCGGGTGCGGATCATGCCCAGGTCGGTCCCGGCGTGGGCTTCGGTCAGGCACATCGAACCGGTCCAGGTGCCGGCGTACATGTTCGGCAGGTAACGCTGCTTGAGTTCTTCGCTGGCGTGAGCCTTGATCGACAGGCACGCGCCGGCGGTCAGCATCGGGTACAGGCCGAACGACAGGCCGGCCGAGTTGACCATCTCTTCGACCTGCGCCGAAATCGCCTTGGGCATGCCCATGCCACCGTACTGCGGATCACCGCCGACACCGACCCAACCGCCCTCGGCGAATGCCTGGTACGCGGCAACAAAACCGTCCGGCGCGATGACTTCGCCGTTGTTCCAGGTGCAGCCCTGTTCGTCGGTGGCGCGGTTCAACGGTGCGATCACTTCACCGGCGATCTTGCCGGCCTCTTCCAGGATCGCGGCAGCCGTCTCTTCATCAATCACCTCGGCCAGGCCAGGCAATGTCGCCCACAGGCTGGACACCTCAAAGACTTCATTGAGGACGAAGCGCATGTCGCGCAAGGGAGCTTTGTATTCGGACATAGTGACTTACTCAGGTGTGCTCAAAGCATGAGGAACAGGTGAAGTGTGCGAGGTGCCGGCTTCTTCGGCCGGCGCCAGCGGAGCGTCCTCGACAGGACGAGTCTCCAGCGTTTTTTCGCGCAGCAGGAAATACGACAGCGCCGGAATCAGGATCAGCGCGCCGAGCATGTTCCACAGGAACATGAAGGTCAGCAGGATGCCCATGTCAGCCTGGAACTTGATCGGTGACCAGACCCAGCACACCACGCCCGCCGCGAGTGTGATGCCGACCAGACCGACCACGCGGCCGGTAAACGACACCGCGTTGCGGTACGACTGGGACAACGACAGGCCCTGACGCTGGAAGTGCAGCTGCACACTCAGCAGGTACAACGCGTAGTCGACGCCGATGCCGACGCCCAACGCGATCACCGGCAGGGTCGCGACTTTCACGCCGATGCCCATCGCCACCATCAAGGCTTCGCAGAGGATCGAGGTCAGCACCAGCGGCAACAGCGCCACCAGCGTCGCGCGCCAGCTGCGGAAGGTGATCAGGCAGAACAAGGTCACCGCCGCGTACACGTACAGCAGCATGGTGTGATTGGCCTCACGCACGACGATGTTGGTCGCCGCTTCAATCCCGGCGCTGCCGGCAGCGAGCAGGAACTGGCGATCGTCGGTGCTGTTTTCCTTGGCAAACTTATCGGCGATGGCGACCACCTCATCGAGGGTTTCGGCCTTGTGGTCCTTGAGGAAAGCAATCACCGGCATCAGCGAGCAGTTGTTGTTGAACAGTTCCGGCGAGTTCACCGAGGCCTGTTGCGCGGCGTAGTTGAGCACGTCCTGGTTGCGCTGGATGCTGTTGAGTTTGGGGTTGCCCTCGTAGGTGCCGGCGGTGATCTGGCGCACGGCGTTGACCAGCGAGGTGGTCGCGCGTACGCCTGGATTCTGTTGCAGCTCCCAGGCCAGACGGTCGGCCAGTACCAGGGTCTTGTAGTTCAGGCAGCCTTCCGGCGCGGTCTTGATCATCACCGCGAACAGGTCGCTGGACAGCGCGTAATGCTGGGTGATGTAGGCGTTGTCACGGTTGTAGCGCGAGTCGGCGCGTAGCTCCGGGGCTCCGCTTTCCAGGTCGCCGATTTTCAGGTGCAGGCTGACCATGAAGCCGCCGACACCCATCAACACCGCGACCACAACCGCTCCGGTCGCCCACTTGCGGGTGGTGAAACGGTCGAGCAAATCCCAGAGTCGGCCGAAGCCTTTGTTCTTTTCCGCGCGGGTGTCGATTTTCAGCGCGCGCTCGGCGGCCTTGGCCCCGACGCCGACGTACGACAGCGCCACCGGCATCAGCAGCAGCGAGGTGAAGATCAACACCGCGACACCGATGCTGGCGGTGATCGCCAGGTCCTGGATCACTGGAATGTCGATCAGCATCAGCACCGCGAAACCCACGGCGTCGGCCAGCAATGCGGTGACACCGGCAATGAACAGACGGCGGAAGGTGTAGCGTGCGGCGATCAGTTTATGGGTGCCGCGGGCGATGTCCTGCATGATGCCGTTCATCTTCTGCGCGGCGTGGGACACGCCGATGGCGAAGATCAGGAACGGCACCAGCACCGAGTATGGATCGATGGCGTAGCCCAGCCAGGCGACGATGCCCAGCTGCCAGACCACCGCGATCAGCGAGCAGCCGACCACCAGCAAGGTGCTGCGCACGCAACGGGTGTAGGCGTAAATAATGATCAGCGACGTCACGACCGCCAGGCCGAAAAACATCATCACCTGGATCAGGCCGTCGATCAGGTCGCCCATCAGTTTGGCGAAGCCGATCACCCGGACCTTGTAGTGACCCTTGCCTTCTACACCGGACTTGCGTGCGGCGCTGTCGCCGGCGTATTCGATCTTGTCGCGCAACTGCTCTTCGAGCATCTGCGAGAAGTCGTGATAGTTGATGCGCTGGCCACCGGCGGCGGCCTTGTCCATCAGCGGTACGATCAGCATGCTCGATTTGAAATCGCTGGCGACCAGGCTGCCGACGATACCGGCGCGGGAAATGTTCTGGCGCAGCTGTTCGATTTGCTCAGGTTTGCCCTGGTAGGTGTCGGGCATCACCGGGCCACCCTGGAAGCCTTCTTCGGTGACTTCGGTCCAGCGTACAGCCGGGCTCCACAACGACTTCATCCAGGCGCGGTCGACGCCCTCGGTGAGGAACAACTGATCGTTGACCTGCTTGAGCACGTCCAGGTATTCAGGGTCGAAAATGTCGCCCTGGGTGTTTTCCACCACCACCCGCACCGAGTTACCCAAGCCGCGCAGGGACGCGCGGTTTTCCAGGAAATTCTGGATGTACGGCTGGCTCTGCGGAATCATTTTTTCGAAGCTGGGACGCAGCTCCAGACGGGTCGCCGCCATGTAGCCCAGTACCACGGTGGCGAGCGCCATCAGCAGCATGAACAGCGGGCGGTAGTTGAAGACCAGGCGTTCCAGCAGGTTGCCGGAGCGACGGTCGAAATCGCGCACGTCGCGGATCACCGGCATGGCTTCTTGTTGTTTTATGTTGCCCATGTCTGGGTTCTCGCTTTAAGGGTTCGAGGTCTTAACGACGGACAGCGCCAGTGCGCCACGGCTGCCAGCCACGACCAACGAGCCGTCGGAGGCCTCGGTGGCGCCAGCAATCGGCGTCGGTACAGGCTGCTGAACCAGGTGCAGTTGTGCGCCAGAACCCTGGCTGACCAGCATCTGCCCACCCTGGGTGAACAAGCGGTAGTCGCCACGGTCATCGATCAGGCCGGCGGTGACGCTGATGTGCAGGCCGGTGTCCAGCGCGGTCCAGTTCTGGCCGCCATCGGTGCTGCGCAATACGTTGCCGCGCAAGCCGTAGACCAGCACTTCGCCGGGCTTGCCGAGCACGCCGAAAAAGCTGCCCTGATAAGGCGTCGGCACTTCGGTGAAACGCTGGCTGGCTTCATCCCATTTGAGCAACAGGCCCTGCTCGCCGGCGATGTACAACGCGTCGCCGGTCGAGGCGATGGCGTTCAGGTGAAAGCTTTGCGGGTTATCGGTGCGGTCCTGAAACGGGGTCCAGGTCTGGCCGCCGTCTTCAGTGCGCAGAATCAGGTTGAACACGCCGACCACATAGCCGACCTGCTCGTTGGCGAACCAGACGTCGAGCAAGGGTTTATCGGCGCCCTGCTCTGCCAGTCGCTGGCCTTCGGCGGCCCAGTGTGACCATTGTTCGTTGTCCGGTTGGGCACTGGCCAATGCACCGTAATGCTTGACCAACAACTCACCAATTTGGCGGCCATCGAGCTGCTTGGTCCAGGTCGCGCCAGCATCGTTGCTGTGCAACACCACACCATCGTTCCCGACCGCCCAGCCTTCCCTGGCCGATGGAAAATTCACCGCACTGAGATCGGCACTCACTGGCACGACAGCCTGCTGCCAGTGTTTACCGATGTCATCGGAATAGAGAATGTGCCCACGCTGCCCGACGGCAACCAATCGGTCGCCCGCGCGGGTCATGCCGGTCAACGGGCTGTTGACCGCGAGCGGACTGACTTTGGCGGGCAGGTCCAGCACATCGATGTAATCGGCCGCCTGGGTGACGCCCTGCGACATGACAAGCAGGGCGCCGAGCGTTAACTGCAGGTACTTTTTGTACGAACACATACCGCGTCCTCTTGGGAAAACCGCGTCAGGGACTGCAAGCGTGCAGCCCGACGTTGAAAACCGGCGCCGCGACGATCGGCGTGCACCGACCGTCGCGCGGTCACACGGCTTGCGGGCCGTGGACCGATGAACGCCTTGTTGCGGTTTGCTTAGCGAATGCCGGCGCCCGCCAGGGACTCCGACGACCACTGTGCCTTGGAGAGCGGATCGACGTACTTGATGCCGCCGTAAGGGCCGACTACACCGTTGATGTTGTAGGAACCGCCCACCAGGTCATAAATCATGAACGGCGTGGAGTCAGGCACCTGCTTGTCATAGCTCTGGCTGAGGAAGGCAAAGGAACCACGGTACAGCTGACCACGGGCGTCATATTGGTCCGAGGCCAAAGCTGTCCAGCTGTCTTCGTCGAGGTAGAAGCGACGTTTGGCGTAGATGTGACGAGCACCGGCCTTGAGGGTGCCTTCGACGACCCACACGCGGTGTTTTTCCCAGCGCACAAAGTCCGGTGCCAGGTGGTTAGGCGTGGTGATCGACTTCGGATCCTGCACGTAGGTCAGCTTGTAGGTGTTGTACGGCACGATCATTTCCTGCTTGCCGACCAGCTTCCAGTCGTAGCGATCCAGCGCACCGTTGAACACGAACACGTCATCGTAAGTACCGGCGCCGGCGGTGCCTGGGTTAGGCGTGTCGTAGGCCAGGTTTGGAGCCAGCTTCACACGACGCTGACCAGGCAAGTACTGCCAGGCACGACGCGGTTGCTGCAATGGGTTGGCGGCGTCCTTGAGCATGATCGCTTCGCCAGCCCGGCGCGCAGGACCGGTGTAGGCCAGCTTCATCTGGTAATACACGTCGGAGCTGGTGATCGGCTGCGACAGGTTTTCGTAGATCGGGTAGGAGATGGACGCCTGCCCGGTGGTCGCCAGGCTCGCCACGCCAGCCGAGTCGACGTTCCAGGAGTCGTACTTGGAGCTGATGCTCACGCCCTGATAGCGCAACAGGAAGTTCCACATCGCCTCGTTACCCGATTGCGGAATCGGGAACGGTATGCCCGGCAGCACGTTGTCGATGGCCAGGCCACCTTCAAGGGACTTGGCGCCGGTGGCGTTTTTCACGCCGTTGTCGAGGATCGCTTTAGGCAGCGAAACGGTA
Organism: Pseudomonas sp. GW821-FHT10C09; assembly: GCF_059415465.1. Taxonomy (NCBI): domain Bacteria; kingdom Pseudomonadati; phylum Pseudomonadota; class Gammaproteobacteria; order Pseudomonadales; family Pseudomonadaceae; genus Pseudomonas; species Pseudomonas sp. GW821-FHT10C09. Next base: position 80,472 of record NZ_JBWKNG010000008.1, on the reverse strand, counting down.
CGGTGAGTCGGGTACACCTCGACTTTGAACGTCGGGAAGCGCTTGGCCAGTTCTGCGGTGGTTGCAGTGAGCTGACCCTTGTACTGATCGACGTTTTTACCGTCGATCACCAGCAGCGGTTTTTCATTGGCAAACGGGTCCGGGCGCATGCTGTCACCGGCCTTGAAGCTGGCGGGTGGCGTGGTCAGGCCGCCGTCATAGGCCGGAATGGAGCCATCGGCATTCCCGGCTTTTTCAGCGCCGACCAGGGTCAGGCTGCTGCCCAGTTTGGCGGCATCCTGAGCAGTTACAGCGGCGTGTGCCTGGGCGGCAACAACCATCGCCAGCGAGGCAGCCAACACGGTTTGTACAAATTTCATGTTGAGGTTCTCCTGCTTACTTCGAGTAAGCGAGTGATGAATCAAAAGGTGGTTTTCATTGTCAGGTAAACAGCACCACGATCCTCAGTCGTGGCTCCGCCACCGGAAAAGGACGAGTAGCCACCGGCGTAGCACGCATAGTTTTCGTTACCGCTAAAGGCGTTTGGAGTAGAGCCGTCGCCCCCCGTCGGGCCGGTACTCACGCCGCTTTTGTTGCACTTGTCGGTCTGGCCGAAAGAGTCCACATACTTCAGGTCGACAAAGTATTTGTTGTACACAACGGCACCCACGCCGAAGGCATAGTTGCCGGTGTCCTTGGCACCGCCACCGGACACCGGTGACACGCCGTCGAGGCCGACGTTGACGGACATTGGCGCGTTAAGGTCAACGCCCGGGAATACCTGGTACCAGGTCGGTGTGAAGTTGACCGCAAGACCCCAGTTGTCACGGGTCGGTTTGTCGATACCGCGATAGCTGTCCTCGCCCTTGTAGAGCGCCTTGTTTTTGTCATCGATGCTCAACAGGTTGCTGTAATACAGTTCGGCAAGCACAGTCGCCTGATCGAACACCGGCGTTTTCGGCAGGGTCATCAGACCGTTCAACGTCCAGTGCAACGTCTCACCAGTGGCGCTCATGCTGTCGCCGCGGCTCGGGGTGTCGTAGATCACACCCGTGGCATCGGTGCGCGCCGGCAACAGGCCGAGGCCTTTGCCCAGGCCCAGCGGGCTGGTGGAGCTGACGATGGCCGGGATACTGGCCAGCGGCATGTTGTGACGGATGTTCAGGTCGGAACCCACACTCACGCCGCCGACGTCCTTGGACAGGCTCAGGCCGAAAATCTTGATGTCGTCGGCATAGGCCAGTTGATAGGTGGCGGTGTTCAACGAGTTGAGCGTGTTGACCACGGCTGGCACTTGCCCGGCTGGTCGGGTGCCGTTCGGGTTGGCCGAGGACAGGCCGCGGGCATCCAGCCAGGCTTGCGGCAGGATTTCCGACGTCTCGCGGTAGTAGACGCCGAGCGTCCCGTCCAGCCAGGCCGGCGACCACTTGGCCATGACGCCCCAGTCACCGCTGCTGTGCGGCGTCAGGTCATGCCCACGCACCACGTTGGTCAAACCGTTGCACGGCGCCAGGCCGCAACCCAGCGGGCTGCCCGGAACCACGCCGTTGGTGTTGCCCAGCAAGAACGATTGCGCGCCGAAGCCCACCAGATCGGAACCACCGTAGTAGGTGCCGGCTTCAGGCAAGCGAGCCGCGTCCCAATCCAGGAAGTACTGGGCGCCGATGGTCAACTCAGGGTTAACGGTGAAGGTCGTCGACAGTTGGTTACGCGGTACGAACAGTTCCTTGGCTTCAGTGCCAGGCGACGCCGCCAGCTTGGCGAGGTCGAGGCCGGACTGGCCGTAGCTGATCGAATGCACCGGGTTGAGAATGGTCTCGCCCCAGAACACGTTGTGCTGACCGGCCTTCATACTCAGCAAGGATTCCTCACCCACTTCGGTGCTGTAGAACACGAACGCATCGAGGATTTCGCCGGACGGGCCGGTGTAGTAACGCTGGGCATAATTGCTCAAGTGCGGGCTGCCAAAACCGACGTTGTCGTTGGTGACGGCGGCCAGGCGTGGATCGTTGGCGACCAGGCCGGAGCGCGCATCGTTGCCGTTGACGAACGGGTTGGAATTGGAGCCGGTGTTCTCATACGCCTTGTCGTACCAACTGGCGGCACTGACACGAAAACCCATGGCGTTCTTGTAGACCACGTCCATCTCGGTCAACAGGTCGATACGGTTGGTGATGTTGGTGCCAGCCTTGCGGAAGTTGTAGTCGCCATCGTTGTTGTTTGGCGTCCCCAACATGCGCTTGTCGGCGCTTTCGGTACGCACACCGTAGTTGTACTTGATGGTGTTATCGATGCGCGCGGTCCAGTCCGGATTACCGGTATCCAGTTCAACCGCGTGGGCGGTCGGCATGGACGCGGCCAGAATGGCTGAGGCCAGCAATGTGTAGCGTGAAACCGTGAACCCGTGACTCTTATTGTTGTGCATTGCGTTGTCTCCGCCTTTTGTATTTGTTTTAAGCGCAGCCGCCCTCACGCATTCCCTTGTTCCAGGGTTTTGCGTTGATCAGGAGTGAGGGCAAATGCCGGTTGGCTTGCGGCCAGTCGGCGCCTGAATTAGCGATCCAGCTCGAGGATGAAAGCTTCGGCTTCTGGCCAGTGGCCAAATCCTGCAGCCGGATTCAGATGACCTACTGCACCCAGATTGCGCAGTTCTGCACCCCAGCCTCGAGCCATGCGATTGACGGCTTCGAGACTGGCCAGGTGATCGTTGGTGCTGCCAATCACCAGGCTTGGGAACGGCAGCGGACTTTCGGGTAGCGGATTCCAGCCATGGGACCGCAGCGATTCGGAAGAAGGGTAGCCTTGCGGCCAGGTGGCATCGAGGTCCGGTGGCGCGGCCAGCAGAGCGCCCTTGATCGGACGGCTGTGCAACGCGGCCCAGTGCGCGACCATCAACACGCCGGCGCTGTGGGCGACCAGAATCACCGGCCCGTCGATCTGCTCCAGCTCGTGCTGGATCGCACGGACCCGTGCAGCGCAGTCGAGTTTGTCGGTTTCAAGCGGTGGGACGCTGCGTACCTTGGCGAGCCTGGCTTCAAGCAATGTCTGCCAATGCTCGGCCACGTGCTCACGCAAGCCCGGTACGATTAAAACGGTTGCAGCAGTTTGCAGTTTGTCCACGTCAGCACCTACGCTTTCTCGATGACTCGACTGACTCATTGGTCAGACGTTTTTGTAGTGCTGACATTAAAGAGCGCCCACCCCGGACGCTTTACATTAGACGTCAGTCGCTTTTCTTTTCATGACAAATTCGGGGGTGGCGACGTGAGGTGCCCGCTGGTCGAAAATCACGGCAGGTTTGCCCAAGGCCACTGTAATCAATACGCGGACGGATTTATCGCGATCAGCCGGCTACGTTTAGAGGGAGAGCCGGGCGCCTGACTACACTCAAGCAACAACTTTCCATTTCATGACGTGCTGGATATAGTCGCCACGCTCATTTCCACCCTTACCGGCCCAGGGAAGACCCACGCATGACCAAGCTTGTTCGCGCCGCCGTCTTGACCAACTACCTGGAGGTCACTAATTACCTGGGTTTCAACCCGCGTGATGTATTGGCTGCCAATGGCTTGAGCAGGGCTCAGTTGCTGGCGCCGGAACACCGGATCCCTATCGATTGCGCCGTGCGCGTGCTGGAAGATTCCGCCGTCGCCAGTGGCTGCCAGAGCTTCGGCCTGAGCATGGCCGAGTCGCGCCAGCTCTCGGATTTCGGCGTGGTCAGCCTGCTGCTCACGCACCAGCGCACACTGCGCGAAGCCTTGCAGGTGGTGGTGCATTACCGTCACTTGATGAATGATTCGCTGGCCATCTTCATTGAAGAGGCCGGCAAGATGGTGATCATTCGCGAAGAGGTCGTGACCGACACACCGATGCCCTCCCGGCAAGCCAACGAACTGGCCATCGGTGTCATGTTCCGTTTGTGCGCAGCGCTGCTCGGCGCGCACTGGCACCCCTACAGCGTCAACTTCACGCACCAGCCTCCGGACAACCTGCAACTGCATCGCCGCCTGTTTGGCTGCACGGTGGAGTTCGGCAGCGAGTTCAACGGCATTGTCTGCCCCAATGCCAGCCTGGACGTGACCAACCCCCACGCCGACCCGGCCATGGCTCGTTACGCCCAGGGTTACCTCGACTCGTTGCTGAGCCATGAAGGCGAGTCGTTGTTGTTCGAGGTGCGCAAGGCCATTTACCTGCTGCTACCGATGGGACGCGCCACCATCGAGCAAATCGCCCAGACCCAGGGCATGAACGTACGGACACTGCAACGACGCCTCAAAGACGACGGCTGCGCCTTCAACGACCTGATCAACGACGTGCGCCGCGACCTGGTGCTGCGTTACCTGGAGAATCCGAATTATTCGCTGGGGCGCATCGCCGACATGCTCGGGTACTCGATGGCGAGCTCTTTCACGCGCTGGTTCATCACCCAGTTCGGCATGCCGCCGGCGGCGTGGCGCGCACAAAAGCAAGGCAGCGCAAAAGCGGCCCCGGGTCAGCACGAATCCTGAACCCGCCCCACCCTTCGAGTTCCCGCTGTGGGAGCTCGGGATTTTAAACACCTCCCGAAAGGGCTTGTTTAAAACCCGTCCGGGTAACGTCCTGAAAGCCACAAAACCTTGCGCCGTTGCCTACGGCTACGCCAGAATCCGCCGGCTTGTGCGCCTATTGGCCGGGCTCTATTGTTTCCCGGTCGCTGACACATCAGCGATCGGGTTTAGCAGCTCGGAAACATCAAGGTGCATCAGTATCGCCACTGATCAATCGACAGTTTCGTCTGTTGGTCTGCGTTATGGCGGCTATGCGTGGGGCACTTCGGTGCGCCGGGTTCCTTGATGCCCTGGTCTGCTAACCCGCGTACAGCCGTCACCCTTCTCGTTTAGCAGCGATGGGTGAAGGCTCCAATCATCAAGGAGTTTCACCATGTTCAAGGTAACGCCCAATCCGCCAGACACCGATCCGGCTTCCCCATACGAACCCGATTCAAAAAAACTCAACGAAGCCGCCGAGCGCGCGCTCAACTTCCACTTCCCGTCAAATGCCGACATCAAAGCCACCGCGCGCAAACCCAGCAAGCTGTTTGCCGTGAACCCGGAGGCGACGGCAGAAACCCTGGGCGTGTTTTTGGTCGAGACACTGGCGGCGATCGATGTGATGGTCCATCACTTGGTCGATCATCTGGAGGGCGAGTCGCGCCACGCCCTGCTGGGAATTTCCAACAGCATCATGGTGGCGGAGATCACGGCGATCCGGGTGCTGGATAAAATCGAGCCCGCTGTTTAACCACTGTCCTGTGGCGAGGGAGCTTGCTCCCGCTCGGTTGCGCAGCAGCCGTCGTTTTTTGGGGCTGCGCGCAGCCCAGCGGGAGCAAGCTCCCTCGCCACAATAGCGCCTTCATCACAAAGTGTTTTCGAACCAACGAAAAAAGCGGCGACTGCTTATACAGTCGCCGCGAAAAGCCGATGTTTGTGACACCGACCGAGAGCCGCACCGTGCTGAGGAGTCAAACCCGGTGCGGCCCTGCCATAAAACGGAAGTCGATCAGGTTCAGAATCCCCAGCGCAGCAACAGCAGCACCAGGACGACGAGGAACACCGTCTCCCCCACCATCAGGAGGATGGGCTTGATGCCGACGGAGGCCAGCTCCTTGAGCTGAGTCTTCATGCCCAGGGCACTGATGGACACCACCAGGCACCAACGCGACAGGTCATTGACCGTGCCTTGCACGACGGGCGCTATCCATCCCGTGCTGTTGATGCACGCCAGCAGCAGAAAACCGACGGCGAACCACGGCAGCAGCGGCGGTCGCTTGCCGCCGGTTTCGGCGCCTTGCATGCGCGTGACCATGGCCGCACAGACGATCACCGGCAGGAGCATGGCGACTCGCATCAGCTTGACCACCGTGGCCGTGTCGCCCGTTTCAGTCGACATGCTGTAACCGGCACCGACCACTTGGGCCACATCGTGGATAGTGGCGCCGAGGAAAATACCCGCCATTTGCGGTGACAATGACAACCAGTTGGCAATCATCGGATAAACAATCATCGCCATCGTCGACAGGGCCGACACGCCAATGACGGTGAACAGTGTGGCGCGTTCTTTCTGCGGATGATTGGGCAAGGCTGCCGCCAGCGCCAGCGCCGCCGAAGCGCCACAGATCGCCGTCGCGCCACCGGTGAGCATGCCGAACAAACGCTGGAACCCCAGCATCTTGGCCGCAATCACCGAAACGCCAATGGTCACCACCACCAGCGTCACCACCAGCGCGACTGGCTTCCAGCCCAGACCGGCAATCTGCTCAAGGGTAATGCGCATGCCCAGCAGGGCTACGCCGAGGCGCAACACGGTGCGCGCAGTAAATTCGATGCCGGCCTTGCACACGCCCTCCCCGGCCAGGAAGTTCAGCGCCATGCCCAGCAGCAAGGCAAACAGCATCACCGGTGCGCCGTAGTGTTCGGACAAAAACGAAGCGGCTGCCGCCACGATCAGACTGACGATAAAACCCGGGGCCAGTTCGCGTGTTCGGCTATGGATACGGGTGAGAGCAATGGCGCTCATGGCGCGGACTCCTCAGAAGCAATAACGATAAAAGCCTGGCCGTCGATGACTTCGACCGGGTAGTTGTTGACCTTGAGCGCGGTGGAATTGAGCAGGTAACCACTGCGCAGATCGAAGCGCAGGCCATGGGCACAGCATTGAATCACCTTGCCGTCCAGGCGCCCGCCGCACAGCGAAGCGCCTTGGTGCGGGCAACTGTCATCGATGGCAAACACGTCGCCTTCGACGTTGAACAACGCCAGGCTTTTGTTCTCGAATTCGAACAGCGCACGCCCACCCGCCTGCGGGAGTTTGCCCGCAGGCACGGGGACACGACGGGTCATGACGGGATCCGCACGCGCTGGCGTTCCATGGCTTCGTACATGACACCCAGCATCACCTCGGCAGGCTGCGCGCCGACCAGCGTTAACTGGCTGTCGAACAGAAAGCTCGGCACACCGCTGGAGGCCCCGACTTCGTTACCGACAAAGGGACCGGATTCATCTTTCAGGTAGTCCCTCACCGCGTCAGCGTCGTAACCGCACGATTGGGCGATGGTGATCAACGTCTCGCGGCGACCGATGTCCTCGCCGTTCTGGAAGTACGCGGCGAACAGACGCTCAAGCAACTGGTCGCGCTGAGCCGTGCTCCCCCGCGAGTTGGCGTGCGCCAACAGACGATGGGCGTCCGCGGTGTTGGGCATGGTGGTGATGCGACTCAAGTCGACGTCTACCCCGACCGCTTTTGCCGCCTGCTGCACCTGGGCCTGACGCATGGCGACCGCTTCGGCACTGCCCAGACGATTGAGGTAGAACTCGGCGAACGGTTCACCCTGTACCGGCAGGTGGGGCAACAACTGCACCCCGTGCCACACCGTGGTAACCAGCACATCCGGTTGCTGCGAGTGCAGCAACGCTTGTGCGCGTTCCAGTTGGCGTTTACCGATCAAGCACCATGGGCAGATGAAATCGAAAAACACATCGATACGTAAACGAACACTCACACCTTCACCTCTACCGCAGCTTCACTTACAGAATCGTTGACACGTTCACCCGCCAACCGGGCGATATCCTTGTGGTAATGGCACTTGGCAAAAAAGAACACCGCCGCTGCCGCGATGCTCACCAGCGGTACCAGCTGGAAGGCCGCCTGCAAACCGATCATGTCCGACACCTTGCCGGTGATGAACGGCCCCGGCGCCAGGCCGAGCAAGTTGTTGGCCAGCGTCAGCGTGGCAAACGCCGTACCGTGCACCGAATAGTGGGTCAGGTTGGCAACCATCGCACCGGCCGGGCCGGTTGTGCCGGCGGCAATCAACATGCCCAGGCAAATCAACAGCAATTGCGCAGGTCCCGGCGGCAAGGCGAACGCCGCCGACAGCAACAGGCAACTGCCCAGGCAATAAGCGATGGCCAAAGCGACCTTGCGTTCGGCCGACTGACGACACATGCGATCACTGAGCATGCCGCACAGGATCATCCCGGCACCGCTGCACAGGACGATGATCGCCGCGACACCGCCAGCCTTGTCCGGCGCCATGTCGTAATAGCGGTTGAGGTAGCTGGGCATCCACACAATCACGGTGCCGCCCACGAACAGTTGCAAGCCACTGCCGATGTAAGCCGCGATCACCGAAGGGCTGGAGCACAACGTGCGCAGTGGACGCTTGACCACCGCAGCGACTTTTTTGCCCGCCTCGGCGGCGCGTTGCGGGGCAATGCGCGCTTCCTTGACGATGATCGGGTACAGCACCGCCAGCAGCAGACCAAACAGGGCCATGCCGGCAAACGACCAGCGCCAGCCGAGCTTGGCCGCGATCGCGCCGCCCAGGGCCATGCCCAACACCGAACCGAACATCCCGCCCGCCATAAAGGCACTGGCCAGGGTGGCCCGCATGTGTTTCGGGAACACCGAAATCACCACGGCAATACCGACGCTGCCATAGGCAGCCTCACCAACACCCACCATGAAGCGGGCGATAAACATTTGTTGGTAGTCCTGCGCCAGCGCACAACCCAGCGTGGCGAGACTCCACAGCAGCGCCATCAGCGCCAGGCTTTTAACCCGACCGAAGCGGTCAGCCATCAACGACAGCGGAAACGTCAGCAGGCCGACCATCAAGGCCACCACGCCGCTGAGCAAACCCAGCTGGCCGTCCGTCAGCGCCCACTCGCCCTTGAGCATCGGGAATACTGCGTTCAGCACCTGGCGGGACATGTAATCGGAAATCAACAGGCCGAACGTCAGTGCGAAGACGATCCAGGCATATTTGCGCGCAACGCCGACACCACTGGTGTCGTCATCGTCGGCGGCGATAGGGTGAAAGGCCATGCAGCCTCCTCGAAACATTATTTTATTGTTGTTATCGAGCGTGTTTCACTGCAGCGAGCGAGGGGTCTACCCCCCTCGCTCCCGCTGTCGGTCAGCCGCGTTGCGGCACACCTTTTTGCCCAGCCTTGCGGTTGGGGGCCATTCCGTTAGCCAACAGTGTTTCTTCGATGGTGTCGTACTTCACACCGATGCGATAAATCTCGCGGGCTTCTTTGCCGGTAGCGATTTCGCGACCCAGTTCATGAGCGATGCGCACGGTTTGCCTGATCTGAGCAACCGAACCAAAACGCTCGCCCTTGTGATCAATAATAGTGTCTTCGTTGCCCACGCGCGGGTGCAGACCCATGGCCATCGCCATGGTGTTGAACGGCAGCACGTTCTTGAGCAGCGACTCGGACGTCAGGGTGCAGCCGTCCGGTACGCGGTGGATGAAGTTGAAGAAGTTGAACGGATTAGGACCGTCGAAACCGCCACCGATGCCGATCCAGGTCAGGTTCAATGGACCTTTGTAGAGACCCTTGCGCACCATGCGCTGCAGCGTTTCCAAGGCGTGCATGCCGGTCAGCTGGAAGTGCGGCTGGATGTCATTGTCCATCAGGCGCTTGAGGTGCTCGATCACCCAGGACGGGCCGGCCGGTACGGTCATTTCGCTGTAGGCAGCCTGAAAGGCAGGGTTGGCCAGGGAAGTGCCTTCCAGGTATTCCGGATACAGCAATTCCATGATGTTCATCTGGGTGGTGTTGATCGCCACCGTGACCTGATCCGGTTTTGGCGTCAGCTCGGCCAGCATGTGGCGGGTATCGTCGGACAACCACAGCGCGGCTTCGCCATCGCTTTCCGGTGCGAAGGAAATCGAACCGCCGACCTGGATAATCATGTCCGGCACCGCTTCACGCACGCCGGCAATCAATTCGTTGAATTTGGACAGGCGCTTGGAACCCTTGCCGTCCAGCTCACGTACGTGCAAGTGCAGCACGGTCGCGCCGGCTTCATAGCACTCGACAGCCTTCTGGACTTGCTCGTCCATGGTCAGCGGGATGTCTTCCGGGAAATCTTCCGGCATCCACTCAGGGCCGTACGGGGCCACGGTGATGACCACTTTTTCCATGGTTTCCGGGTGCAGGGAATCGTCGAAGAATTGCATGAGTTACTCCAGTTTTTATGATTGTCCGCCTGCCGGTCATGCCTGGCAGGCGCGTCTACGAGTTCGAATTCAGAGGGCGTCGATCAGAACGTCTTGTCGCCAATGATCCCGGCGCGTTCCATCTTGCGATGGCACGGCGGGTAATCCATGACCGCGTAATGCTGGGTGCTGCGGTTGTCCCAGATGGCGATGCTGTTTGGCTTCCAGCGCCAGCGAACCTGGTACTCAGGGATGTACGCCTGGCTGATCAGGTAGCGCAGCAACTCGCCGGCACCGGGGTTGGCGTCCTGGCCGAAGCGCACCCGCTCAGGGGTGTGGTAGTTGCTGAGGTGGGTGGCGAAGGCGTTGACGAACAGTACTTTCTCGCCGGTTTCCGGGTGGGTGCGCACCACCGGGTGTTCGGCATCCGGGTACATCGCTCTCAATGCCAGTCGCTTCTCGATCGGCATGGCCGCACCGAAGCTCGCTTCGATGCTGTGGCGGGCGCGCAGGTCGGCGATCTTCACCTTCACGTCTTCCGGCAGGTTCGCATAGGCCAGGGCCATGTTGGCCCACATGGTGTCGCCGCCCACGGGCGGGCACTCTACGCAACGCAGCACGGCACCCATCGGCGGGATTTCGCGCCAGGTGGCGTCGGTGTGCCAGGCGTTCTCGTAGCGGTCCATTGGCTGGTCCGGATTCTTGTAGATGCGCACCAGCCCCGGATGATCAGGGTCGCTGCCGGCCACCGGATGGTCTTCCAGCTCGCCGAAACGACGGGCGAAGGCCACGTGGTCGGCGCGGCTGATGTCCTGATCGCGCAGGAACACCACCCGATGCTTGAGCAACTGGGCACGGATCTCGGCAAACAGATCGTCATCGTGCACCGCGTCGGCGAGGTTGACGCCGATCAGCTCGGCGCCAATGCTGCAGGTCAATTGTTCGACTTTCATGGCTGGTAGCTCCTTAAATGACGAAAATCGACGAGCCGGTAGTCTTGCGTGACTCCAGGTCGCGATGGGCCTGGACAGCGTCTTGCAAGGCATAGTGCTGGTTGATTTCAATTTTGATCCGACCGCTGCCGACGTGGTCGAACAACTCGCCGGCCAGCTCGGCTTTTTCCGCCGGATCGGCGATATAGTCGGCCAGGGCCGGGCGCGTCATGTACAGCGAGCCTTTCATCGCCAGCAGCGCTGGATTGAACGGCGGAATCGGACCGGATGCAGTCCCGACACACACCATCAGGCCACGACGCTTGAGCGAATCCAGCGAGCCCTCGAAGGTGTTTTTGCCCACGCTGTCGAACACCACGTTGACACCCACGCCGTCGGTCATTTCACGAACGCGCTTGGCCACGTCTTCATGGCTGTAGTTGATGACCTGGCTGCAACCGTGGGCCAGGGCGATTTCACCCTTGGCGTCGGTGGACACGGTGCCGATGACGTTCACGCCGAGCAACTTGGCCCACTGCGAAACGATCAGGCCGACACCACCGGCAGCGGCGTGCAGCAAAATACTGTCGCCGGCCTTGAAGTCGTAGATGCGGCGCATCAGGTACGACGAGGTCAGGCCGCGCATGGTCATGGCGGCAGCAGTTTCGAAGCTGATGGTTTCCGGCAACTTGATCAGCGGTGCGGCCGCGATCAGACGCTCGGTGCTGTAGGCACCCAGGGTATTGAGAAAACCGGTGTAGGTGACGCGATCCCCCACTTGTACATTGGTCACGCCCTCCCCGACGGCCTGAACCACACCGGAAGCCTCAACCCCCATTCCGTTGGGCATAGGGATCGGGTAGGTGCCATTGCGGAAGTACGTGTCGGCATAGTTCAAGCCGACCGCCACATGACGAAGACGAACCTGGCCTGGACCGGGATCGCCGACTTCCACGTCTTCATAGCGAAGGACTTCGGGACCACCGGTTTCATAGAAGCGGACGGCTTTGGCCATGATTTCTTATTCTCCAATCTGCATTGTTGGCTTGCTGCGTCGAATTGCGCTGATTGGACTGTAGGACGCCGCCTGGGGAGCCGCTTCTCATCAGACGACAATGGCTTTTCATTTCATGACACAGCCCTTGGGGGAACGATTCGGGTTTAGGCCGCAGATGCGCCGGCAACCACGTTTAATAGTTTTTGAGGGTTATTGATTCGGATTATCCAGCCACTGCGGGCAGCATCCGCCCCGCTTTGCCGGAACCTGAATGACAACTTTCATCACTTGAGAACAGAACACATGAGCATGTCGAATAAATGGATTGCGGGTATCGCCTTGAGCTGCGTGTTTCAGGTCGGCTGCGTCTCGAAAGTGGCGCAGCAAGAGCAGTATTCGGGCTTCCTCGCCAATTACCAAGGCCTGGAGGAGCAAACGACGCCGAGTGAACAGAAGGTGCTGCGCTGGGTGGCGCCCGGGTTTGATCCTCGCGCCTATTCCACCGTCGTGTTCAAGGAAGTAGAGCTGTACCCCGCCCCGAAACCGACCGAACGCGCCAACCTGAAAACCCTGCAAGACGTACAGACGATGGCCAGCAACAGCATCAAGACTGCCCTTGCACCCTCCTACACCATTGTCTCGAATGCAAAACAGGCACCGACCGCTTCGCGGACCTTGATCTTGCAGGCAGCAATTACCCATGTCAGCGCCAACAACGAGGGCATGCATTGGTATGAAGCCGTTCCGATCGGCGGGATTATCGGCGCCACTCAAGCCGCTACCGGTCATCGCGATCAGACCGCGGAGATGTTTATTGAAGCCGACCTGGTCGATGCCAACACCGGTTTGGCAGTCGCCAAAGTGGTACGCAAGGTGTTCGGCGCGACGTTGAAAAACGCCAGCCAGCCTATCGCTGCCAATGACTTCAAGGTCGCACTTAAAGACGTGACGAATGACATGCATGCGCTGCTTTCCAAGCAGTAACCCCTGCGGAGTACCCCATTGCGAGTAGGCGTGCGTGGGGTTTCAGCCTCCGGCCTGAACACACCGTCAGGTCACGAAACGACGTTTTACAAGAGTGCGGCGTGATGAAAATACTGATGTTTACCTTATCGATCCTGGTATTGCTCGCCAGTGCGCAGGCATTGGCGGTGACGGTGGTGCCATTGAAAAGCCAAACTTCCCAGACGATCCAGCAGGACACCAGCGCCTGCCAATCACAGGCCAATGCACAATTCCCGATACAAAACACAACCCCATCTGGTGGTCGGGTGAAAGGCGCGACCAAAGCGGCGGTCGTCGGAGCCACTGCCGCGGAGGTTCGGGGCCGCCAACATGACAACCTCTACGACCAGGTCGACGACGATATCAAGCAAGACTATCGCCAGAACAATGCGCGCAGTGCCGCCGCGGCCGGCGTGGTGATCGGGGGCTCAAGACAACGCCAGGAGCGCCGTCAAGACGCTGCCGCCACCGACCAAAGCATCACCGCCAACAACTCCGTGTACAGCAGCTGCCTGCAACAGCGCGGCTACAACGTTTTGCCTTGATCCAGGCGCTCCTTGAGGGAGCGCTGGCCTGCCTGAAAAACCTGCCTCGCAGTTTTCGGATAGCGCCGATGGCCCTTATCGAGCATCATCACTGCCCTCGATAGAAACTCCGTGGGTTACCCTTGCTTGATTCCAGTGATACTTTTTTTGCGCTATCCCAGCCTTCTCTGATGGCTCCCTCCGCACCTTCCGCGCTTGTCCGCCTGTAGTCGTTCAGCTCCCTGACCCGTATGGATCGCGTCAAATCCAGCCCATCCAAGCCGTCTGTATACTCAGCCAGAACCGCCGAACGGAGGACTCCCATGCGCTACGCCTTCAAGTTGAAAAATGGTGCCATGGCCCTTTTCGACCCAGATACCGCCTTGCTTTCCATCACGACGCCCCATGGTGATGTCCAAAGTTCCACGATAGGCCGAGCTGAATCCCGTTTACTCGACCTGCTGCTGATGGAACCCGGCCAGACCAAAAGCCGTGATGAGATCATCGACTACACCTGGAATGACCGCGTTGTTGCCTCCGGCAGTTTGAATCAGGCCGTTTTTTCCCTTAGAAACCTGCTTAATGACAGTCGGGATCATGAGATTCTGATGACGGTTCCTCGACGAGGTTATTGTTTCAACCGTCAGTATGTCGTCGAAGCACAGACAGACTTGCCGGTGCCTACAGAGGAAGCCGCGCAACCTTCTGCGCCCGTTATTGAAGAGCTTGTTGCGCCAGCCGAAGTTGAGCCTGTCCCGCTACCTTCTGGCAACATCACGCAATCGACTTACATGACCAAGGCTCTGTCAGTCGCTTATGTCCTGACCTTGGGCGTCTGCGTATTTGCTGGTTTCCACTCTGATTTCGACACACGAAAAGTAGAAGTTTCCAGCCTCCAACAGAACGACCTGACGATCCATGCAGTAGGCGATAGCGTCGCTGAAGCTGAATCACTGAGGGATCTTTCGGCTAAACAGGTGCAACAGGCTTCGCTCAACTTGAAAGGTCAGGTCTGGCTGAACCTGTTTAAATCAAATTATTCCGTTTCGTGCGTTCGCCCGGATGAAAGCACTGTAAATCTGCAGTTGAATAGCGATCAAAAAGACCTCGCATTGATGATTCGACAATGCCTGGAGACAACCCTATGAAGTCAATACCGCCCATTGCTCACTGGATAGCGCTGGCTATCATCAACGCCGTCTGCATTTTCTCGCTGGTTTATTCGCCATCCTATTACATGGAAAATATCAGTTATCAAACCATTACCCGTCAATGGCTGGAAGATCTGAACCAGCTTAATACCGAAGAGTACCTGACCATCGGGCACGGTCGACTGACGCAGACCACGCTGGAAAGTCTGAACGGAAAAATTCGTAACGCTACGATTACGGCGGACGTCATTCGCGAAAGCAAACATCACGTTCAGATAAAAATAAGCAACGTCAAACTTAGCCAGGACACCGAGTTGTTTGCCATTGAAAAGACGCCTGATCTTTTTTTCAGACGCCAGTATGTTCTGCAAGAAGGCGCCGTTCTGAACTACGAATTGATCCCTACCAATGACAAAAGCACCGTGTGTTTTTATGTGCACGATCTCGGCCGTCTGCGCTGCATGAATCACTGAGCTTGCTGAAACCGGGTCGAATAACAAAAATAATAATTGCTGATTTGTATCAAGCGCTCTCCCCCTTCAAAGTCCCGCCTCTACCATTCTCGGAGCCGTAGCTGCTGTCATTCAGCACAAGAACGGCTCCAGGCTAATCCCGAAACATACATTTTTGCGAGCCGTCATACCGATGATGACCAAGATGCTGGCAGTCCTGTCTCTAGCGGCATTGCCCTTCCATTCAGTGGCGCACGATGAATACTCCAACGGCAGCACCGAGATCGATTTCTACTCAATAGAATTGAGTCCGAATGAAAAATTGAAATTGTCGCATCTGCAGATTTACTCCGAGAGCGAATCTCATGACGACAAAGGGGCAAACGACAACTCCCTACCGCCCCCGCCACAATACGTTATCAATGACGACCCTTCCCTGATCCCGCTCTAGTCATTGTTTTTCGCTTGACTGCCTGACCCTGGGCAATATGAGTTTTTGACTTCAATCAGCATCGCCGGCGCGTGATTATCCACAGACCAAGCCGTGAGTTTAGTACGGCTGACACCAGGCTCTGACTGAAAAATCACTAACAAGGAAAGCACGTCAATGCAGCTAAAAAACATCGCAACCGTTTCGTTTGGTGTAATGCTTTCTCTCAAGGCCATGGCCTATGACAAGGAAGTTTATCGTACCGACATGACGCGTGTTGAAAGCAACAAGAAGACGCTGGACGATGAACAGTCTCGTTACAAGATTTGCACAGACTATCGAGTCGAAGATTTTTTTGCCTTTGATGCCGCCGCAATCGGCCCGGCCAGTGAAACATCGACCATTTTTGGGTCGAAGATAGCGCCGTGTAAACTTCAGAGCCTGGTGGATTCACCCCTGAGCGACGCATACGCCTTTTCAGCGTCGCTGGAGCTTATGCCGGCATTGCCTGGCACCGTCCATTCAGCTAAAGAGCCTTCAATTCCATGAGCATCCCTGATGAAGTCTTTCATGTAACCGCTGCGCCTGCGGACAACGCCAATAGAACCATTGGCCGATGGGAGATGAACCTCATCACATCGGAACATCAGGCGAACATTCGCCAGCACAAGCTCATGCATAGCCCTAGAGTGCAATGCAGTCGACTGGAGTTTGATTCGGCTGTCACGATGATCAGCTCTGTGCCTCATGGCTGTGTCAGCTTTGCCATTTCACAGACTTCCGTTGGCCGCCCCATCGTCAATGATCATGAATTGCGCCCCAACGAAATCATCGCGTTGCACAGCGATGAACCCGTGCATTACACCTGCGAGCCGAACGAAACGCTGTTCACCCTGACCACGACGCTGGAACACTATGCCCAGTGCCTGGAAAATCACCCCGCGATCGACGTTCTGGCCAATCGAAAGGAACAGCGCTTTCAGGTGGCCAACTTCAAGTTAATACAATCTGCCATTCAAGCCATCAGCGCTTATGCGATCGACGTCAAGACCCCTTCTTTAAAACAGCGTGACAGCTCGAAAGCTTCAGGCGTTGAAAGTGCACTGCTGACTTCACTGCTGCGGGCACTGACGCCGGTTGGGCGCTCCGCACTTAAAACCCCGACCAGAAGAAGGGTCGCGATAGAAGCCATCGAATACATCCACGCCAATGCAAAAAAAGCGCTGTGCATGAAAGCGTTGGTCAAACAACTCAGAACGACGACTCGCACTTTGCATCATGGTTTCGTCGAAACGTTCGGCGTGACGCCGATTGCCTACATTAGAAATGTAAGGCTCGCCAATGTTCGTCGAGACTTGATCCGCAACACCTGGCCAACCGTCACCGAAACGGCGATGTATTGGAACTTCCATCACCTGAGCAGGTTTTCCAAGGCGTATCACGATGCTTATGGGGAAGTGCCCTCGGAAACTGCCCGGCGCCACTCATCAAAACTGCAACTTCGATAAGCATCCATTCCATAAATAACAATCATTAATTTTCCTCCGTCGCCCCGAATGGCCAATATTGCTTATTTCTCAGCCGAAGGGACCAGCATGCGCTATCGATTGAATTCATTGCCGCTCAAACAAAAGATCTTCTTTTGCCTGGCCGCCTATTTATGTGGCGTCGCATTAGCCTGGCTGATTGACGGCTTATAACGCACACAAAATATCAATCATTGATTTCTCTCAACCTTCGCGATCACTCAAATTTCTAAGCGTTCACCTCACCACCGACAACCTGTAGAAGGACTTCACCTCACATGTTATTTCGAAACCTTGGCTTCGTTTCGCTGCTTTCGTTACTGTCTTTTCAGGCACTCGCGGATGACAAAGGTTTGTATCTTGGCGCTGGCGTCAGCAGCATTGAAACCGACAAATCCCAGCTGAGCGATGACGACACCAGCTATAAGGTTTTTGCAGGTTATCGTCTCAACAGTTATCTCGCGTTCGAAGGCGCTTTTGTTGATCTTGGCCAATTCGAGGACAAGGATCTTGATTTCGATGGTAAATCAGTTCAAGCCGCGGCCCATATCGGCTTTCCGATAGGCGACCGCATACGAGTATTCGGTAGTGTCGGTGCTCATGCCTGGGATGCGGACGGTAATGCCAGCGATGACGACACTGGCGTGGACCTGACTTACGGTGCCGGCGTTGAGTTTGATGTATTTCGCAACATCGGCATCCGTGCCGAATATGAAGTACTGGAAGTTGGCGAAATCGATCTGAATCAAACAACGGCGTCTGCTTACATTCTCTGGTAATGCGCAGTTGAATTGAGCGGCCCTGCGGGTCGCTCGATTCAACCCCTCGAAACCTTCTTCCCGACCAAGAAGCCGATGATCGACTACGACCTTTTAAGTGACGCCGAGCGAGAGGCAATCAACGCCGCCCTCCAGGGCCCGGGATTGCCACTTCAAACAGCCTTGATCGTTGATGACGACGACGCTACACGCGAGTTGCTGGCCGAAATCCTTCAAGTTAATGGCGTCGCCTGTGTGACGGCTGGCAGTGTCGCCGAGGCTTTGTGTTTGTTGGAAATCGACAGTTCAATCGGGTTGGTCATAACGGACTTGCACATGCATCCGCTGAATGGCCTGGCGTTGATCCGCAAGATCCGAAACTCCGAGTGGGCGGATCTGCCCATTGTGATCGTGTCTGGAGATGCAGAGGTTCGGGATGCCATCGAGGCCATGCATTTGAATGTGGTCGACTTTCTGTTGAAGCCGATTGATGCCTATGAGCTGATCAACCTGGTTCAGTTCGAACTGGGCTTCAAGGGAACGGGTTCACATCGAGTCACTCCTCATCTCCCCTGCTACGCTGATGACTCAACGGATGTCAGGGAACGCCGCAACAAAGACGAGACCGCCTGATGGTCGAACACCCGTAGATCAACCTCAACAGATGACTCTATGAAAGACACCATTCGCTACGCCGAATACTTGCACAGGATCGGAGCGGGTCGCCGCGAAATTCCCATGCGTGAGCTGGTCCGCGCACCGGTCCGCGATGCCGATGGCCACTGGCAGGCCGCCCCTCACAAAGCGGTGAAATTACGTGGCGGCGAGATCGCCGCCATCCTCAAGCCCTATCTCAATGTCCGGTTTATGGAGCAGCTTCGCGCCGTGGTGCCGCTGGCCCTGTACCTGGTGCTGTTTCAGATCATCATCCTGCGCCAATTGGTTGAGGACTCGATGCTGGTCACGGCAGGCCTGTTCGCCGTCATCGTCGGACTGATGCTGTTCATGGAAGGCCTGAAACTTGGCCTGATGCCATTCGGTGAAATCATCGGCAGCAACCTTCCCCGCAAGTTATCCCTGCCCGTAGTGTTGCTGGTGACCCTGCTGCTGGGCATCGGAGTGACGTTCGCCGAACCCGCCATTGGCGCACTGCGCGCCGCCGGGCAAAACGTTTCTGCAGAGCGCGCGCCCTACCTCTGGGCGATCCTCAATCAGTGGACCAGCGCACTGGTGCTGGTGGTGGGGGCCAGCGTCGGCCTGGCCGCTGTCATCGGCACGCTGCGCTTCCTCTACGGCTGGAGCCTGAAGCCGCTGATCTATTTATCACTGGCGCCCGTTCTGCTGCTGACCGTGTACATGAGCAGTGATCCCGAGCTGGCAAAGATTATCGGCCTGGCCTGGGATGCCGGCGCGGTCACCACCGGACCGGTCACTGTCCCGCTGGTACTGGCGTTGGGCATCGGCATCGCGGCGGCTGCCGGCAAGGGCGGTTCCGGGCTGTCCGGGTTCGGCATTGTCACCCTCGCCTCACTGTTTCCCGTCATCGGCGTCATGCTGCTGGGCCTGTACGTGGCGGCCATATCCTCGCCAGCAGACATCATTGCCGCGGCGCAGGTCGCGGCCAGCGCCGGACAACAGGCGGCTGACTGGCACACGGTCAGCCCCGGACTGGAGATTGTTTCCGGGCTGCGGGCCATCGTGCCGCTGGTGATATTTCTGCTGATCGTACTGAGACTGCTGCTGCGCCAAAGCCTGCCACGGCGCGGCGAGATCTTCCTCGGCATCGCCCTGACCGTGGTGGGCATGTGCCTGTTCAATCTCGGCCTGACCTATGGTCTGTCCAAGCTGGGAGGCAGTGCCGGTTCGCTGATTCCGGCAGCCTTCATGCAGACGCCGGGTGCGGATGACTCCCCACTCTACCGGTATGAGGTGGGGTTGGTCCTGGCCCTGGTGTTCGCCTGGGTACTCGGCTACGGGGCAACCGTCGCCGAGCCCGCGCTGAATGCGCTCGGCGTCACCGCCGAGACGCTGACCAACGGGTTTATCCGCAAGCGCGGCCTTATCCGCGCGGTATCGATAGGTGTCGCCTGCGGCATTGCCGTGGGTGTGGCCAAGTTGGTGTTCGGCCTGCCTCTGGTCTGGCTGGTGGTGCCGCCCTACCTGTTCGCGGTGGTACTGACGATTTTTTCGACCGAAGAATTCGTCAATGTGGCCTGGGATAGCGCGGGCGTCACCACCGGGCCAATCACCGTTCCGCTGGTTCTGGCCATGGGCCTGGGACTGGGCAATGCGACCAACGCCGTCGAAGGTTTCGGCATTCTTTGCATGGCCTCCGTCGGCCCGGTCATCAGCGTCATGCTCCTCGGACACTGGGCGCGTTTCCAGTTGTGGAGACAGACAAAGGCCGCCGCGGAACAACCTGCGAAGCAATTATTGGACACGGGAGAAGCAGGATGAAAGCAGAAGGCATTACCTACCTCACTGACGTTGCACTGATCACCTGCATTGTCCCCGTCGGGCGCGCCGATCTGGTGATCCGCGCGGCCCAGGGCATGGGCGCGCCAGGTGCCATTGTCTACCACGCCAACGGAATTGGTCCCCGTGAGCGACTCGGTCTGCTGAGCATCGCCATCGATGCGGAGAAGGAAGTGGTGAGCCTGCTGGTCGCTGCCGACTATCAGGATGCGGTACTCGAGGCGATCTATCACGCGGCCAATCTGCATGTTCCCGGTGCTGGAATGATCTATGCGACCCCCGTGGAAAAAGTGGCGACCTACATCCCCCGCGAGATGCTGAAGCAGGAGAATGCCTCGTGAGCCTGGCGGTCACGGGAGTACCGGGTGGGGCTGCCAAACTCATTACCTGCGTGTTGCCCGACGATGGCACCGAGCGCAGGTTGTTGCAGCTATTGCGAGAGACACATGGCATTACCCGCGCGGACAGCGTCAGTTGCCGTGGCGTGGCCATCCTGCAGGCCACCAAAGCCCCCCGCAACGAAGTGCCAGAGGCGGTGCTCACCCGGGTGGTCAACGTGGTGGTAGAGGTAGCTCAGGCAGAAGAGGTGTTCGACTTCATCTGTGTAAACGCCAGGCTGACCGAGCCTGGCAGAGGGTTGATGTACATGTCGGCGTTAAATTTCGCGACGGCATTGGCGATGCCTGAGGGAGTAACGCAAGAGCACGAAGGGAAACCGGCAGCGCTCAGTTGAGGTCCATGACCAATCGGCTGTCGACCCATCGCACAGGCACCGGCTCCAACTGCGCGCCCTTGCAGGGCCCGTCGATACAGTGCCCGTTTTCAAAAAGAAACATTGCGCTGTGGTGCGCGCACATCAAGACCTTGCCGCGATAGGTGCAAAACTCCTGCGGACGATAATCCAGTGGCACCGAAAAATGCGGACAGCGGTTGATGTAGACCCACACTTGCCGGCCTTGGCGCACCGCCACCAGGCCCGCTGGATGCAGTTGCTGGTGCTGCGGCAGGCCGAGGGCGCCGCCGTCGGCGATGTCGTCCAGTTGGCACAACGTGATCGTGGTCATGCTCAGCCACGCAATTCCGGATTGCCGAGGCTCCAGTACCACGGACGGATCTGGATACTCGCAAACAACCCGGCCTGTACGTACGGATCGTCCTGAACGAAGGCCTCCACTTCCGGCAAGCTGTGCGCCTCGATCACCAGCAACGTGCCGTTCATCGCCGCACCGGCCTCATCGAGGGTCGGGCCGCCGAACCGCACGACCACGCGATGGCGCTCGGTCGCACGTAAATGCGCTTGATGGCTGGGTCGCAAACGCTGACGCAAGGCCAACGAATCCGGGTGGTCTGTGGCGAACACTGCAAAAAACTGGCCCATGCTTCACTCGGTTTCCATCACAAATTCGTAGCACGCGCGCTTGAACGGCACGTCCATACCCAGTATGGCCGACACATCGTCGTGGCTGATCCGGTCTTCGTAGATCACCTGCAATGACTGTTTGACGCCGAACACCGCATCGGACGCCAGATACGGGTCATCGTGATTGAACAGGTGCGTGACCAGTTTGCGATAGCCTTGCACCTCAACCATGAAATGCAGGTGCGCGGGCCGCCACGCATGACGGTTGGCCGCGTCGAGCATGCGCCCCACCGGACCATCGGTCGGTATCGGGTAGGCCACCGGGACAATCGTGCGAATCGCAAAACAGCCGTCCGAGTCGGTACGGTAGCGACCGCGCAAATTACCGAACGGCTGCTCGGTGTCCTGGCCGGAATACATGCCGTTCTCGGCAGTCTGCCAGACATCGAGCACCGCACCGGCCAGGGCATTGCCGTGAACATCGACCACGCGGCCACGCACCAGCGCCGTCTCGCCCTGGGTGAAGGCCATGTTTTCGCCGAACGCTCGATCAGGCATGCCGTCGATGTAGAACGGCCCGAATACCGTGGTCTCGGTCGCCGTGGCGCTGTGCCTGTGGTTGATCGCATCCACCAGCATCGACACACCAAGGGTGTCCGACAGCAGAATGAATTCCTGGCGCACCAGACCGTCGCATTTGTGCCCGGTCTCGGTCAGGAAACGGATGCCTTCGAACCATTCCTGCTCGGTCAATTCGACCTCGCTGACAAAGGCGTGCAGATGCCGCGTCAGGCTTTGCATGATCTGTTTGTAACGCGGGTTCGGCGCGTCGTTGAAACTGCTCACGGCTTGCGCGGAAATCAGCGATTCCGTGATTTTCTCTTGATCGGTCATTGTTGTTATTCCGATGAAAATTGAAATGGCTGGGCTGTCAGGCGGGTGCCAGCCCTTGCATGGCGCGGGTCAACAGCGCTTCGATCGGGGCTTGTTCAAACGGCCGTGGATTGTAATAAGGGCTGGCACAGGCGATTTTCGCCGCTTCATGCGGGCCGTTCGCGGGGAAGCCGATGTCCGCCAATGCCAGTGGAATGCCCAGCTTCTGGTTCAGCGCATACAGCAAGGCGCCGACTTCGCTGGCATCGCTGCCACCCAGTGCGCGAGCGGCACGTTGCAACGGCCCCGCCGCCGCTTCGCGGTTGTAATGCGCGGCGTGCGGCAGAACGATGGCGTGGGCCTGGGCATGGGGCAGATTGAAGGTCCCACCCAAGGTGTGGCAAAGCTTGTGGTGCAAGGCCATGCCGACCGAGCCCAGGCAAATGCCCGCCAGCCACGCGCCGTACAACGCCTGGCTGCGGGCCTCGGCGTCATTGGGATCCTTGACCACGCCGGGCAACGCCTGCGCCAGCGAGCGAATGGATTCTTCGGCCATGAAACCGATAATCGGATTGGCGTCCTCGGCATACAACGCCTCAACCGCGTGGGCCATGGCGTTCATGCCCGAACAGGCCGAAATGTGCGCCGGCAGGGTCAGGGTCAATTGCGGATCGTAGATCACCGTCTTCGGCAAAACCCTCGGATCACGCCCGGTTTTCTTCAGGCGATTCTCGGTCAGCCCGTAGATCGGCGTCATCTCCGAACCGGCGTAAGTGGTCGGCACCGCGACGATAGGCAGGCCGGAATCCATGGCGATCGCCTTGCCCAGGCCGATGGTCGAACCCCCGCCGATGGCCACGCAGCAATCGGCATCCAGACGCGCCGCTTCCACCCGCGCCGCCTGCGCCACTTCCAATGGAACGTGCATCACCGCTTTGGCATAAACGCCCGCCGCGCGGTCACCGAGCAACGCAGCGACACGTTCGCCCAGACCTTGCTGTTCAGGGGTGGTGAGGATCAGTGCTCGCCGCGCACCCAGCCGTTCGATTTCTTCAGCCAGCGCCGAGAGTTTGCCCCAGCCGAACACCACGCGGGTCGGCAGGCTTTGGTAGATAAAAGGGTTCATGACAAGCCTCAGCGTTTGAAGTGTGGCGGGATTTTCGCGTCGACGTTGACCCACACCGAACGGGCTTCGGTGTAGTCGTGGATCGCTTCAAACCCCATCTCACGGCCGTAACCGGACTGACCGACGCCGCCAAACGGGCTGCCAGGGCTGACGCGCTTGTAGCAGTTGATCCAGCACATGCCGGCATGAATGGCGTCAGCCATTTTGTGTGCGCGGCTCAGGTTCTGCGTCCACAGGCCGCTGCCCAGTCCGTACTCGCTGCTGTTGGCGATGGCGAGGGCTTCTTCGTCGGTGCTGAAACGCACCACGGTGACAAACGGGCCGAACACTTCTTCCTGACACACCCGATCACCCGGCTTGGCCTCGACGATCGTCGGTTCGACATAAAAACCCTTGGCCAGGGCCTTGTCGTCCGGCGCCTTGCCACCGGCGAGAATCTTGCCGCCCTGCTCGATGGCAATATCGATATAGGCCATCACGCGGTCGCGGTGCAGCGCCGAGGTCAGCGGGCCCATTTCGGTTTCCGGGTCCATCGGGTCGCCAAGGCGAATGGATTTGGCCAAGGCGATGAAGCGTTCCAGAAACTGGTCAGCGATGTCCTTGTGCAGAATCAAACGCGAACCGGCGATGCACGCCTGGCCCTGGTTGTGAAAGATCGCCCAGGCCGCGCCGTTG
This sequence comes from Pseudomonas sp. GW821-FHT10C09, assembly GCF_059415465.1. NCBI lineage: Bacteria > Pseudomonadati > Pseudomonadota > Gammaproteobacteria > Pseudomonadales > Pseudomonadaceae > Pseudomonas > Pseudomonas sp. GW821-FHT10C09. Next base: position 56,221 of record NZ_JBWKNG010000008.1, on the reverse strand, counting down.
ACCGCTGCGTCGAGGTTGGCGTCTTCGAAAACGATGTTGGCCCCCTTCCCGCCCAATTCCAGCTGGATGCGCTTGAGGTTGCTCTTCGATGCCTCAACGATCCGCCGCCCGGTGGCGGTAGAACCGGTGAAGGCAATCTTGCCCACGTCGAGGTGTTCGGCCAGCGCTTGCCCGGCGGTGTGGCCGTACCCCGGCACCACGTTGACCACGCCTTTGGGGAAACCGACTTCGGTCATCAACTCGACGATGCGCAAGGTCGACAACGGGGTGATTTCCGAAGGCTTGATCACGATGGTGTTGCCCGCCGCGAGTGCCGGGCCCATTTTCCAACTGGTGAACATCAGCGGAAAGTTCCACGGCACGATCTGCCCGACCACACCGATCGGCTTGCGCTGCACGTAATTGAGGAACCCGGCTTCGACCGGAATCACCGCGCCTTCGATCTTGTCGGCCATGCCGCCAAAGTAGCGAAAGCACGCGGCGGTACGTGGCACGTCGAGGCCACGGGAATCGCGAATCGGGTGCCCGGTGTTCAGGGATTCGAGCTGCGCCAGCTCTTCGCTGCACGCTTCGATCTTGTCCGCGAGCTTGAGCAACAGGCGTCCACGTTCGGCCGCGCCCAGCGCCGACCAGGCCGGGAACGCGCGTTTGGCCGCGGCGACAGCGAGGTCGATATCAGCGGCTTCGGCAGCGGCAATGCGGGTGATCAACGAACCGTCGTGGGGCGAGACCACGTCGATGGTGCCGCCGGCGACCGCATCGACGAAGCGGCCATCGATATAGAGCTGATTTTGCATAATGGTTTCCTCGCACCGCGACTGTCGCGCAGTGTCTGACTGAAGGGCTGGAAGCATGGCCCGACGTGATGCCGGGCAAGACACGGGGTCTTAGAACTCGATCGGGTACGGCTTGAGCTCGCCACTTTCGTAGCGTTGCGGCAGGTTCGGCGTGGCGTTTTCCCAGACCAGCAGCATCGAGCGTTTGGTCGAGTAGCCCTGATGGCGAATGTCGGCGGGCATGGCGCAGATGTCTCCCGCACGCATGGTGATCCGGGCGCGGGGATTGCCGTCGTCCTTGTCGCCGACGTCCCAGATGATTTCGTCGGACATTTGCAGGAACCACTCGACCCGATCATTGCCATGGAACACCGGCAGGATGAATTCTTCGGTGGTCGGGCAGAACAGGCTGGCCTTGCACACCGAAGTCACCGACGGGTTCCAGGTCACGTCGGAACGCGACAGGTACTTGTGCAGGTTGAAGGCATGCAGTTCGCCTTCGAAACCTTCGGCGGCGTGAATTTCCGGCTCGTCCTGCGGCACGTCGATGAACTGGCGATTGACCGGCAGATCGTTGCGCAGCGGCGAATCGTCCGGCAGGCCCGGCATGCGTTTAGTGGCGATGCGGAAGCGTTCGATGGCTTCGATGTTGTCGCCGTTCTTGCGGCCGAACGCGCTGCCGGTTTCTTCCGGTGCAGCGAACGGGTCGAACGTGACGTTGGTCCAGTCGCGCAGGATGGCCTTGAAGGTGGCCATGATCAGCGGCGTTTCGAAGTTTTCGGTGTAGTTGACGCCTGCCGCCTTCAGCGTGCCGTTGAACGTACCGGCGTAGAGGTCGACTTTGCCGTAGTAATTGCGGGTGCCGATAACCTGGTCGAAGTTGACCCAGCCGTAGAAAAAGCCCCAGGCCACGTCGCGCATCATGGCGCGCAGGAACGCGTCGACCGGAATCAGGTGCGAGCGGGTCTGGCCTTTGGCGGGCCAGGTGATGCGGGCGAAATACTCGTCGCGGGACAGCTCGAAGGCGCCGAGTTTGAATGAGCGGTAGCCGGTAACGGCATGGGGCGCGCTGGCCTGGACGTCATCGTCGGCAAACAGGGCGGTATCGGCAGCGGTTTCAAGCATGGCCATGGCGGGTTTCCTCTTGTTGTTGTGGGATGGGCGGTCGGGTTCGGCAGATCACTTGAAGCAGATGTCTGCCCACTTCTCGACCGACAACGGGCCTTTGATGGTCTGCTGCAGAATCACACCGGGGCGGCTGGCCTCGAAGCGATACGCGGTGCCCACCGGCAACAGGCATTGATGACCGCGCTTGAGCAACACGTAACCCATTGGCTTGCCCGCCGGCAGCTCACCGGCCAGTTGCGTGCCCTCGCCGGTCTTGAGCGGCGCATCGAGCTTGAGGAAATCCACCCGCACTTCGCCGTCCATGACGATGGCGAACTCGTCGTGCGCTGCGGTGAACCAAGGCGACTGGCCTTCGGCGCGCAGGGTTTCAATCACGTAGCCGAGGTTCAGGCCGACGACGACTTTTTCATAAGGAAGGGATTTTTCCGCCACTTCGAAAATGTTCGAAAAGGCGTAGTGGCTGGCCTGGCCGCTGATGATTTCAACCGAGCCTTTGCTGTAGTTGTCCAGCGAGCCGAAGACTGTTTCGATTGCCGCGCTACTCATGGTTTTCACCGTTTTGTTGTTGTAGTAACAGTGAGCCAACAGTACGTCGCAGCTGGTCTTGGGACAATTAGAGGACCGGCGACAACAGTGTTCGCGAAACGCAAACATTGGGGTCACTGCCACAGGTTGGGGTATTGGCTCAGCGCACCCAGCCACGCTCCAGCAAGGGCTTGTCCCAGCATGGCTCATCGCCGAAGTTCTCCACCAGAAAGTCGATCAACGTGCGTACTTTCAAGGCCCGGCGCTGGGTCGCGGGATACACCGCCGAGAAATTGAAGGAGGACAAGGCGTACTCCGGCAGTACCGGAATCAACCGGCCACTGAGCAAATCATCGCTGGCCACCAGCGTCGGCAGGCAGACAATGCACACCCCGGTTTGCGCGTAATCGCGCAACAAATGCACCGAGTTCGAACGTACTTGCCCCGGCAAGCTCAGCTCTACTTGCTCGTCTTCGCGGCTGAAAATCCAGCGGTTGCGCGACGGATAGCCCTCGTACAACGCAATTTTGTGTTGCAGCAATTCCTGGGGATGGGTCGGCACGCCGAACTCGCTGGCGTAGTCGGGTGACATACAGAACAAGCGACGCACGCTGAACAGCTTGCGCTCGATCAGCGTCTCGGCCATCGGCGGGAACATCTGGAACGCCACGTCGAAGCCTTCTTCGATGGGGTCCACCACGCGGTCATTGACGATCACATCGACTTCGATGTCCGGGTACAGCCGGGTGAACTCGGCCAACATCCGGCCGAAGTGACCAATGGCAAACCCCGGCAGCATCTGCACCCGAAGTTTGCCCGTGGGTTTGGCCCGCAATTCACGCATGTGCTCGGTCAGCGAGTTGAAACCCGCGACCATGTCGGCGCATTCCTTGTAGTACGTCTCGCCCACGTCGGAGAGCCGCACATGCCGGGTGCTGCGATGGAACAGCGGCGCGTTGATGAACTGTTCCAGTTGCTGGATACGGTGGGTGATCACCGAGCGGGTCACGCCCAGTTGCTGGGCAGCCTTGGCGAAGTTGCCGGTTTCGGCCACCCGCACAAAGGCTTCGACACTGAGTAAACGATCCATGGGGCAGGCTCTCTGGATGTTTTTGTTCTTATAGGAACAGCGAGGTTAGCCTGTCGGCACCTCGCACTCCAGATCCATGCTGTGGATCATGGCCGGGGCTGAATCGACAAGCGTCGCTGCATCGGGAAAACCTGCCAGCCCAGGCGCTCGCTGATCAGTCCCCACACCCCTTGCGGGGCCTTGAGCATCATCACCACCGCGACCACGCCGAGGATGATCATGTACACGGCGCCGTACTGCGCCAGGCAGCCGCGTAACACGAAGTAGATCAGCGTGCCGATCAACGGGCCTTCCAGTGTGCCGATGCCACCGATGATCACGATGAAGATCACCACGGCGGTCCAGTCCTGCAGGTTGAACGCCGCGTCCGGGGAAATCCGCAGCTTCTGCAGGAAGATCAACGCCCCGACCACACCCGTCCACCCGGCGGCCAGTACATAGACCATCAGTTTGGTGCGGAACGTATCGACACCGAGGCTGCCAGAGGCCGGTTCCGAATCACGAATCGACGCCAGGGCCAGCCCCTGCCGCGAGCGCAGCAAAAAGAACACCACCGCCACGGCGGCAATGGCAATCGCCAGGGCAGTGAAGTAAATCAACGTTTCGCGCCCGTCACGGTCATTGCCGATTTGCCGTACGATCGCCGCCGGCAAACTCTGTCCCGATCCGCCGCCCAGGCTGCTCATCTGCGCCAGGCCTAAACGGAAAACCTCCGCGACCACCCACGTGCCGATGGCGAAATAGGCGCCACGCAGGCGAAAGACGATCAGCGCCGTGGGAATCGCCAACAGTGCAACCAGCACGCCCGAGAGCAGGACTGCGAACAACGGCGGAATGCCAAACCGGGTGGCCAGCATAAACAACAGATACCCGCCGAGACCGACAAACGCCTGCTGCCCCACCGACACCATGCCGGCGTACCCCGCCAGCAAATTCCACATTTGCGCCAGGGCCAGGTAGTAGGCGAATTCCACCACCAGCCGCAGGCTGGCGCGATCCGCCCACCATGGCGCGCTGAACAACACCAGCACACAGAGCCCGAGCAAGGCCAGGCCAACGGTGCTGCTGGTGGTGGTGCGTTGTACGCGGTAAACCGGCGCGGGATTGTTCAAGGCATTCATCAGTCGACACTCCGGGGAAACAGGCCACGCGGACGCACGACCAGGATCAGCAGAAACACAAGATGCCCGGCGAGGATTTGCCAACCGGGATCGATTTTGGCGCCCAGTGTTTGCGCAACGCCCAGGATCACCCCGCCCGCCAGCGTGCCCCACAGGCTGCCCAAGCCACCGATGATCACCGCTTCGAAACCGTACAGCAGGCGTGCAGGTCCCACGGTGGGGTCGAAACTGGTGCGGATCGCCAGGAACACGCCGGCAATCGACACCACCGCCATCGCCAGCGCCATGGCCAGGCCGAAGATGTGTGCGTTGTTGACGCCCATCAACCGGGCGGTGTGCTGGTCATCGGAAGTGGCGCGAAACGCCCGGCCCAGCGAAGTTTTGTAGAACAGCAGTTGCAGGCCGCCGATGATCAGCAACGCGCTGCCAAACACGATCAGCGGCATCACGCCGACGCTCAGGCTGCCGATGCCGACACTGGCGACCTCAAGATCGCCCTGGGACAGCTTCTGGCTATCGGCACTGAAAAATTCCAGCAGCACGTTTTGCACGATGATCGACAGGCCGAATGTCACCAGCAATGGCGGCAGGATGTCCGTGCCGAGCGTGCGGTTGAGCAGCAGCCGTTGCAGCAGGTAGCCGAAACAGAACATCAGCGGCACCACGATCAGCAAACTGGCCAGCGGACTGAACCCCAGATGATTGACCACCATCAGCGCCAGGTACGACGCCAGCACGATGAAGTCGCCGTGGGCGATGTTGACCAGGCGCATGATGCCGAACATCAGCGACAGCCCCACCGCGAACATCGCGTACAGGCCACCGAGTAACACGCCTTGAAGCAAAGTATTGAGCCATTCCATCACTAGATCCCGAAATACGCGGCTTTGATTTGCGCTTTGTCCGCGTCCCCAGGGCACCCGGTCAGGGACACGCGCCCTTCCTGGAAGCAATAGAAGCGGTCGCACACACTCAGTGCCTGATTGATGTCCTGCTCGACGAGAATCACCGTGGTGCCGTCGGCCTTGATCGAGGGCAATGCGGCGTAGATGTCCTTGATCGTCGTCGGCGCCAGGCCCAGGCTGATTTCATCGCACAACAGCAGGTGCGGGTTGGCCATCAGGCCACGGCCAATCGCAACCATCTGCTGCTGGCCGCCGGACAGTGCCGTGCCGGGTCGCTTGCGCAGTTTTTCCAGCACCGGGAACAGCTGATAGATGCGCTTCAGCGTCCACGGTCCCGGGCGTTTGCTGTAGGCGCCGATCAGCAGGTTTTCTTCGACGCTCAGTGACGGAAACAACTTGCGGCCCTCCGGCACCAACGCGATGCCGCGCTCCAGCACCTGATTGGCAGCCATGTCGCCAATGGCCTGGCCCTTGAACGTAATGGCGCCGGGCTGGTTCTTGATCAGCCCGGCCAGCGAACGCAGGAACGTCGATTTGCCCGCGCCGTTGGAGCCGATGATCGCCACGGTTTCACCGGCCTCAAGGGTCAGGCTGATGTCGAACAGCGCTTGAAAATCGCCGTAGCCGGCGCAGAGTTTTTCGATGGTCAGCATGATCAGCTCCCGATGCCCATGTAGATGTCCTGGACCCGAGGGTCGGCCATGACACTGCGCGGCTCGCCTTCGGCGAGTTTGGCGCCGAAGTTGATCACCGTCAGGCGACTGACCACCGCCAGCAACGCGTGCACGATGTGTTCGATCCAGATAATCGCGACACCGGACTTGTGGATGCCCTGAATGGTTTCCACCAGCGCCAGGCACTCCGGCTCCGTCAGGCCACCGGCGATTTCGTCGAGCAACAACAAGCGCGGTCGAGTCGACAAGGCCCGGGCCATTTCCAGGCGTTTACGGTCGAGCAAGGTCAGCGAACCGGCCAGCACGTTGGCCTTGTGCATCAGGCCGGTGAGTTCCAGCGTCTGCGCACACCATTGGCTGGCCTCCTTGTCCCGCAGCCGCGCACCAAAGGTCGCGCCCACCAGCAGGTTCTCGAACACGGTCATTTTCACGAACGGGTGCGGTATCTGGTGGGAGCGGCCGATACCTTGCTGGCAGCGCTTGAACACCGGCTCACGGGTGACATTGCGGCCCTCGAAATGAATCGTGCCTTTGTCCGCCGCCACGCCACCGGCGATCAGGTTGAACAGCGTGCTTTTACCCGCGCCGTTGGGGCCGATGATGCCCAGTGCTTCACCCGGTTGCAGGGTCAGGTCGATGGCATCCGTGACCTTCACCGAGCCGTAGCTTTTGTGCACATCAGTCATTTGCAGAAGTGGTTGTTGCATGGTGCACCCGTGTCCTGTTGCGCGATCAATACGTAATGGCCTGCATCTCACCGCCCAACGGAATCGCTGGCGCGGTGGCATTGCTGGTCACGATCAGGTCGTATTTGTTGTCCTTGCCCAGGCGCCACTGACCGCTGACCAGCGGGGTCTTGGCGACGTTCTTCACCGGCCCGCCGTTCCAGTTGATCGGCCCGACCACCGTGTTGAGGTTGGTCTTGAGCAAGGCATCGCGAACCGCGTGTGCATCACCGACTTCTTCGGTGCGCTTGAGGATGTCCACCGCCAGTTCGAACAAGGCATGCACGAAGCCCAGCGGTTGCGTCCATTGTTTGCCGGTGGCCTGGGTGAAACCCTGGGCCAGTTGCCCGGCACTGGCGCCGGTCAATGAAGAGCTGAACGGGTGTGTCGGGCTCCACCAGATTTCGGTCGACAGGTTATTGCCGGCCTTGCCCAGCGCCTCGACGGCGGTGGGAAACAGCAGCGCCTTGCCCACCGACACCGCTTTGGGCTTGAAGCCCTGTTGGCGAGCCTGGGTCCAGAACGTGCTCAGGTCCGGTGGGATCACCACGCCGGTGACGATCTCGACATCGGCCTTTTTGAACGCAGCGATCTGCGCGGAGAAATCGTCGGTCAGGCTTTGAAAGCGACCGGGGTCGACCAACTGGAATCCCTTCTGCGCCAGGACCGGTGGGAAACCGAGCTTCTGGTCGCCCCAGGCATTGCCGTCGCCATCATTGGGAAAGAGCCCACCGACCACTTTGTTCGACGGCATCGCGCCCCACATCGAGCTGTAGGCGCCGATCACATCTTCCAGGCCCCAGAAGAAGTGGTAAGTCCACTCAAAGCCTTGATCCGGCTTGCCGCCGCGGGTGAAGAACCACGGCTGCCACGGGGCGACGGTAGAAATGCACGGAATCTCGTTGATTTCGCACTGGTCGGACACCGGGTTGGTGGTTTCCGGGGTCGACGACACCAGCATCAGGTCGACTTGATCCGACAGAATCAGCTCGCTCGCCACTTCCGCCGCGCGGTTGGGATTGGATTGGCTGTCCTTGACGATGACTTCCAGGCGATAGGCCTTGCCGCCGACATTGATCGTGTTTTTCAGCACTTGCTTGAGCGATTCGATGATGTAGTTGTCGGCCGCCGCAAACGGCGCCAACGGCCCGGTCTGCGGGCTGACATAGCCGAGCTTGATCACCCGCTCACTGCCGATGGCAAAGGTGAACGGCATGCTCGCCAGTGCCACGCCACCGGCAGCAAGGCCGGTGCTGCGCAGGAAATCACGGCGGGAGAAGTTGCGGCCAAACAGGTTGTTATCGTTGTTGTCTGTCATGTCAGTACTCCAAAAGCCTGGACGAACGGGGTCGCCACGTGTGGCCGGGCCATCACGCAGGATCAGGGGTAAACGGAAGAAGCCGGTTTAAAAGAAGAAGCTGACGTCGAAGGACGCCACGACCTGCGAGTCTTTTTGCCCATCGGCGTAGGCATCGCGACCGGGACCGGAATGAATGTCGTAGCGCAGTTCCGGACGCAGGCGCACGTTGGGTGTCGGCGTCCAGGCCACGTTGGTGGTCACGCCGTAGAAACTGCCCCAGGTCGGGTCCGGGATACCGGTGTTCGGGTCGATGTTGGCCATCATCACGTGGACCGGCGCGTCGGTGTAGAACCACTCGGCGCGGCTGTTCCACATCAGGTTTTCACTGAGTTTGTGATACCAGTTGATGTCCGTGCCGTACCAGGTGGCATCGTTCTTGTTGGCAAACCCGGCGAAAGCGCCCTGCTCCTGCTTGCCGTAGTTCAACTCCAACGCTACGCGATTGTTCGGATCGAGCACCTGCGACAGGGTCAGGTAAGACGCCAGGCGTTTGTAGTCGTCATCCTTGGTCCCGGCGGGCAATGGCGAACCGCAACTGCACTCGGCAAAACTGTCGCCAGCGCCGTTGCCATAGATGTTTTCCCAATCGATCCAGGTGCTGAAGTCCGCCGAGCGCCAGCGCACGTTGGCAATCACATCCGGGTCGTGGTTGGGGTCCTGCAGGTTGTTCCAGCCCTGCACCACGCCCAGTTCGAAGCCGAGCATGCTTTCGCCGGGCGCGGACGGCAGTTTGAACGAGTACAGCGCCCCGGCATGTTTGGCCGGGCCGTGCATGAAGGAATAGGTGTGCGAGTAGAAGTCAGTCGGTGCGGGTGACGGCAAAGCGAAGCCGATTTCATTTTCCAGCGGCGTGTGGAAAATCCCGACCATCAGCTCCGAACCGCCGAGTACAGGGAAGTAAAAATTGACGTAGGCCTGGGCGAAGGTAAGCGCCGGATCTTCCGGCTTGTTGCTGCGGTTGGCGCTCAGGTCTTCGTCCCAGCCGTAGGTCTTGAAGTAGCGTGCATCTTTGCCGTACACCGTGGTGACGTTGAAACCCCAGTCAGCCTCTTGCGGCATCGGACCCGGAAACGGACCCACACGGCCGATCACATTGCTCTTGGGTTTCTTCTCCACGGCGAGGGCGAACTGGTTGAGGTTCACGCCTTCGTCGGTGTTGAAGAAGCTCTGCTTGCTGACGTCATCCGTGCCGTTATTGTTGTAGATCACACCGGCCTGAGCCCAGCCGTAGACCTTGATCCCGTGTTCACGCTCAAGGCTGTCGCCGAAGACATTACGCACCAGCGAACCCATGGGATCGTCTGCCGCCAGGACCACAGAGGGAAACAAAACGTCGGCCCCCAGAACGGGAGCGAACAGGGTTGCTGCGCAAACCCATGCACGAATACTCATACCTGCCTTCCTTATTTTTATTAGGCGCCAATCCCCCGAAGGGGCATGTGGCCGAAAGCAAGGTATGACGTCTTGATGAGCCCTGGCTTGAGCTCCACCCGACCGTTGGCGGATCGTGGTGTTCGGCGTAATGGAGGCTACAAGCCAGCCACTACGCCAACAATTCCATTCTCGGCGACTTCAGTGTTTGCGAATTGAGAACAATGTGGGTTGGTGTCGGGTTGAGGGTATAGCTTTGCGGTAGCTCATCGGGTTCACCCGAATTCTTCGGGATGCATTTCGAACACTGCCTGAATCTCTACCGCCGAATCCAGCGGCAAAGAGATCGCCCCCACGGTTCCACGGGTATGACGCCCAACTTCATCGCCGAATACATCGATTGCCAGCGCGGAAGCTTCGTTCATCAGGTCCGCATGCCTGGTGAAATGGGCGTCTGTCTGGAAGAAACCGGTCAGTTGCACCACCTGTTTGATCCGACTGAGATCACCCTCCGCCGCTTGCTGCAACGCCGCTAATACGTTGATCATCGCTAAACGGGTTGCCTCACGAGCCTGCGGTTCGGACACCCTCGCGCCAACGGTACCGGGATGCAGGACCTTGCCATCACGCAAGGCTACCTGATTGATAAACACCAGATTGCCAACACGCTTGAAAGGAAGATAACTGCCCGCCGGAGCCGGCAGCTTCAGATCCAGCCCCAGCGCGGCAATGCGCTGATCAATCGGGCTGACTTTTGCCCCCGGGGCATTACCGGAACTGCTTGCTTGATCGACGGGCGATCTATTCCCAAACTGCTGCATTGCTCGAGCGGCACGCGCCAAAGCCTGCCCTTGAAGCTCAGCCACATGCAATTCACCTGGCGAAGGACGTGATGCGCCTGGCATTCCAGTCAGCGCTACGGCACCGAAAGGATTGACGCCTTGAGGGATACGTTTGTCGACTTCGGCATTCCCCATAATGCCCGTTGTCACAATAATCATCCCATGGGAGGCCAGAGCCCCCCACAGCGACTGAACTGCCGCCTCCCGCCCTGCACCGCTGCCAGCGGACATAAATACCGTTGCCGGCAGGCCTTCCAACGCCCGACGCGACCAAAGATCGAGCGTGGAGTCGATGAAACTGCGCATCTGCGGTGTACTGCCAGCAAAATGCACAGGCGAACCCAGTGCAATTCCGTCGTACTGGCTGATCTCTTCAACCTTGACGACCGGAATGGATGTCGCGACCTCGCTGGATCCGGGCACTCGGCGTAACACCGCTTGAGCACGAGGAACGCTTTCGATGCCTTTGGCAATCGCCTGCGCCATTTTCAGGGTGCCGCCTTTATCAGTATGAAACACCACCAATACCCTGGTCAGCGGCTCCGCGTCTTTCAACGCAGTCTTGGCCTGCGTTACGTCGGGCGCACTGAGCATCAGCACAAATGCACACAGCGCGCACGGGAGTATGGAGAGAGCTGGAAAACTCATTAAAGATGCCTCGAAGGAATCAACATTTATGTCAGAAGTGATGGACTTACCAGCAGCCTAACCCCTTGTGACAAAACACAAACGGGGCATAGGGAAAGCGACTGTTAGAGTAAGCCGGCTAATTCAGACGATAAATGGAGCTACATGGAATGACTGTCTCACCGTGAAGACAATCCTGCTACGCCCCAACCAGGCACTCATTTTCGCAACGGTCGCGAGCTGCGGAAGTTTCACTCTGGCCGCCGATAGCCTGGGGTGCTCGAAGGCCCACGCCAGCGCGCAAGTCATGGCACTGGAGAAAGCGCTCGGCGTTCAGCTCATGCTCCGAACGACTCGACGCCTGACGCTGACCGAAGCGGGCAACCACTATCTGGAATATGCACAGCAGTTACGCGAAGTCCTGACCAATGCCGAACGAATCGTCGGCGCTACCCGCGTTGAAGTCAGTGGACGCTTGCGTGTCACTGCGCCCAACTCATTCGCTGATCGAGTCATGCCTGCACTGGTTCAAGCCTTTCAAAAAGTTCACCCGGCAATTGAGTTCGACGTGGATTTCACCCTGCAACCCAGGGACCTTCTGGCTGATGGTTTCGACGTCGGTTTCCGCTCAGTTCAACAGCACGATGGTTACCTGGTGGCTCGCCGGGCAGGCCTGTTGCAGCAAGTTGTTGTCGCCAGTACGGACTTCATTGCACGCCATGGTCGGATCGGCCACCCCTCAGAACTCGCCAGCGTGCCTTGCGTAACGAATAACCATTTAGTCGACGCTCACCAATGGTCATTCGCCAACAGCGCACACTCGTGCGAGGTCAGCATCACGGCACGCTCCCGATTTGGCGGTTACTCGGCGGTACGCAGCGCGGCGCTGCTGGGCATCGGAGCGGCGCGACTGCCCTTGTACCTGGTGGATGAAGATCTGAACGCCAACACATTACAGCCACTCTGCCCGGACTGGATCATGCCCGGTTTCGTACTGGACATCGTCTATCCAGGCCACCGCCATGTCCCTCTGCGCACCCGTGCATTTGTCGATTTTTCCTTGGAATGGCTGTCACTTCAGAAGCAAACCAGATGGTTTACTTGAACCCTCTATCAGCTGCTGTAATTCCAGCGGAACGCCTATTTAAAGCGGAGGCTGATTATTTCGTTGGAAACACCACACCGACCTCCCTCGCATATTTCAACCATGCGTCCTTGAGCCGCTGCACCGTCTCTGGTCGGGCGGCGGCCAGGTCTGTGGTTTCGCCGCGATCCTGCGCCACATCGAATAATTGCCATTGCGGAGGCTGCGCGTCGCCGCCAAACCCTGTTTGCGGGCGGATGCCCAACAGTTTCAGGTTTCCCTCCCGGTAATAAGCATTGCCGAACAGTTCGCCGGCCAGGCTGTCATGACGGTGTGGGCTGCCCTCTCCAGCGAGCATTGGCCGCAGTGATTGACCTGTGATCGGGTGTTTGCTCACTTCGGTTGGCGCCTCGACACCCGCCACATCGAGGAAGGTGGGCGCCAGGTCATCAACCCGCGCTATACCGCGCTCCACACCCTGACGACGCAGTGTCTTGGGCAGTTGGATGATTGCCGGTACGCTAATGCCGCCTTCGGCCGTGGTGCCTTTGAACAAATGAAACGGTGCGGCGCTGACCTCTGCCCAACGCAGGCCGTAGTCGATTTGCGACCCTGCCTGACCGAGGTTGGCGTAACTGTTATCGGTGCGCGGGCCTGGCGGATAGAACTGGGCGTGGTTCTCTGCTGCCGCGCCGTTGTCCGACATAAATACAATCAACGTGTTGTCGTACTGGCCGCTCTGGCGCAGGTAATCCACCACTCGGCCAATGTTATGGTCGAGGTTATCGACCATGGCCGCGTAGATTTCCATCTTCCGCGCTTCAGTACGTTGCTGTTGCGGGCTCAGTTGCTGCCAGCCTGGCAGTTTCGGATTCACCGGGAGCGGGTTCGCAGGCTGGGCGTCGTTCGCCATAAGGCCAAGACTTTTCATCCGTTCGATACGCGCCAGACGTACGCTGTCATACCCCTGATCAAACCGCCCTTTGTACTTATCGAGGTATTCCTTGGGTGCCTGCAAGGGCCAGTGCGGCGAGGTGAAAGCGGCGTAGGCAAAAAACGGCTTGCCGTCCTTTTGGCTGTTCTGCAGGTAGCTGATCAGCTTGTCGGTGTAGAAGTCGGTAGAGTAGAAGTTCTCCGGCAACTCCACCGCTTTGCCGTTTTCGCGATAGTGCACCTGTTCGATTTTTGTCGGGTCGATACTCGAGGGTTTGAAGTGCGCAGCCCCGCCCTCCAGCAGGGTAAAAGACTGCTCGAACCCGCGTTGATCCGGCCCCTGATCCGCTTCCAGCCCCAGGTGCCATTTACCGACCATGAGGGTGTTGTAACCGCCCTCCTTCAGCAACTCGGCAATCGAGTAGGAACGTTGATTCAGGTAACCCTCATACCCCGGCTTACCCCGTTGAAACGGCTGCAAGGCTTCCGCCATGGTGCCAAGCCCGGCGAGGTGGTTGTCGGTGCCGGACATCAGCATGGAGCGCGTGATCGAACAGGTCGGTGCCGCGTACATGCTGGTGAGCTGCAAGCCTTGATGGGCGAGTTCATCCAGCGTGGGGGTATTGATTTCTCCACCAAAACTACCCAGGTCGGAGTACCCCAGGTCGTCGGCCAGAATCAGCAAAATATTGGGTTGCTTCACATCAGCACTGGCCGCCATGGCCAGGCTGCTACTGAGTGTCAGTGCACCCAACAGTAACGTCAGGGGCATGCGCAAAAGAGGCATGTTTTCTCTCTTATTCTGTTCAATCGAAGACCATGGATTCTGCTACGAGCCCGGTGCGGTGCTTATTCTTCGAATATCGCCACCGCGCGAACAAACCCCGCCGACGCATGCTTGATCTTGTAGGGGAAACACGACACCACGAACCCGCTGGCCGGCAGGGCTTCAAGGTTGGCGAGCTTTTCCATTTGCCCATAACCGATATCGCGCCCGGCTTTGTGGCCCTCCCAAATAATCGAGGCATCACCGTCAGCGGCAAAACGCTCGCGGGTGTACTTGAACGGAGCGTCCCAACTCCAGGCATCGGTGCCGACGACACGCACACCGCGCTCCAGCAGATACAGGGTGGCCTCACGGCCAATTCCGACGCCGGCATCGAGGTAACCCGGTTGACCAAATATCGCACCGGCCCGGGTGTTGATCAGTACGATGTCCAGCGGCTGCAACGCATGGCCAATTCGCGTCAGTTCGGCTTCAATCTCATCGGCGGTCACCACGTGCCCGTCCGCCATGTGCCGGAAATCCAGTTTCACGCCCGGTTGCAGGCACCACTCCAGCGGCAATTCGTCGATGCCAAACGCAGGCTCACCGCCATTGGTGGTCGAGGCGTAATGCCACGGCGCATCCATGTGCGTTCCACTGTGAGTGGTGATGTGCAGCCGCTCGGCCGCCCAGGATTCGTTGCCGGGCATCTGATCGAGTTGCAACCCCGGGAACATCGCCGCCATCTCGGGCCAGCCTTGCTGGTGATCCATGTAGTCAATTTTTGGCAACAACGGAGGTGGGTCCGTGTAGGGGTTGTTGTCGAGGGTGACCGAGAGATCGACAAGACGACGTTTAGGCTTGATTGGCTGCGACATGAATCGTGTCTCCAGTGAGCGACAAGTGGCGTGGGGTGGCGGGATTCAGGGCGTTGCGAATCAGCGTGGCAGCATTGCCGTCATGGCTGAAACCGGCGGCACGCGCCTGCGGGGTTTTCAGGGGTGGCATGCGCCCGAACAACGCTTCCAGGTGGGTATCGGGGTCATGGCTGATCAGGCTGCGACGTTCCTGCCCATAACTCGCCGCCAACGCGTCCACCACCTGGGCAATGGACAGATGCAGCACCGGCAACTGCCATACCCGTTGCGACGCACATTCGTTGCTATCGAGTTCGGCAGCATGAATCAGGTTGTTCACACAGCAACGCGCCGACATCCACCATGCCGTTGCTTGCGCAGAGACAGGACAACGATAGGCATCGCCCTCGGCAAATGCGCGCAACAAATCGCTCATGAATGCCGAGCGCAAGCCATTCGGTTCACGCGGACGGGCAACGATGCCCGGCAGGCGCAGTACGCGGCCGTCCACTTCCGCACGCCGGCCGAGGTCGATAATGGCGCTCTCGACCATGGCTTTGTGCGTGCCATAAGACAATTGCGGACGCAGCTCAGCCTGCTCGTTCATTTTGGCCGGCAAATGGGCGCCGTACACCGCCACGCTGCTGGCATACACCAGCACCGGTGGCAGCGCTTTATTGCGCAGTTGGTTAAGCAACTCGAGGCTGGCCAACAGGTTGACCTGATAACCCAGTTCATACTGCTCTTCTGCGGCGCCACCCGGGATGCTGACCAGGTGGAACACCACATCGATGCCGTCGGCCAACACCCGGCGCATCAAGGCCACATCGGTAATGCTGCCGTAATGACGGCGCAACCGCGGGTCTTCCGGCACGCCTTGCAGGTCGGTATCCAGCACCAACAATGAGTCGATGACGCGACCGCGCAAGCTGCCCCGCGCCAGCAGGCAACGCACCAATTCACGCCCCACAAAACCGTTGGCACCGGTAATCAATACTCGCATGTGCCGCTCCTCAGCCCTGAGCCTGAACCACACGTTGATCGATTGCACCGAACAACGACTGACCGTCGCTCCCCTGAACATCCATGTGCACGCGATCACCAAAGCGCATGAAGCCGGTTTGCGCGGCACCCTGTTCGATCATTTCAATCGCTCGACGCTCGGCGATGCAGGCGGAGCCCACACTACGTTCGGCATTGGAAACCGTGCCGGAGCCAATCAGCGTGCCGGCGCCCAACCGGCGAGTCAGGGCGGCATGGGCGATCAACTGGCCAAAACTGAAATTCATCTGCCCGCCGTGCGGATGACCAAACCATTGGCCATTCCAGTGCACCTGCAAGGGCAGATGCACGCGCCCGTCACGCCAGGCATCACCGAGTTCGTCCGGCGTGATGGCCACGGGGGCGAAGCTGGATGAGGGTTTGGCCTGCAAAAATCCAAAGCCTGTGTGCATTTCCCGAGGGGCCAGGGCGCGCAAACTGACGTCGTTGATTTGCAGAATCAGCTTGATGTGTTGCAGCGCCTGTTCGGCGGCGCACCCCATGGGCACGTCATCCACCAACACCACAAACTCGCCTTCGAAGTCGATGCCCTGGCTTTCGCTTGGCAGCGCGATATCGTCGCGCCCCCCCATGAAATCGTCGCCGGCCCCCTGGTACATCAGCGGCGTGTGATCGACGCCGTCGATAGGGTCGAGGTTGAACGCTTTCTGCATCAGCGCACCATGGCTGAGGAATGCCGAGCCGTCGCACCACTGGTAAGCCCGCGGCAATGGCGCCATGGCCTGAGCGGAATCGAAGGCAAAGGCATCCGCCGCTTCGCCAGCGTTCAGTTTTCCGGCAAGTGCCTGCAAACGCGGCTCCACGCTACTCCAGTTCTCTATCGCCTGTTGCAAAGTGGACGCGACGGAACCGGCATCCACTGCCCACGCGAGATCCCGCGAAACCACCACGAGCCTGCCATCGCGACTGCCGTTTTTCAGGGTGGCGAGTTTCATGCACAGGCTCCTTGTTCACGGTTCAACTCGTCAGCGAAGCGCCCGTCGAGGAGGATGAAGACCATGCGTGCCATCGCTTCGGTGCGGTTGCTCCAGGCGTGGTTGGTGCCGCGTTGCACCACCACGTCACCACGTTTGAGGTGCACTTCTTCCTCATCCAGCACCAGCCACACTTCACCCTCGGTGACGATGCCGTAGTCGAGGGTTTCGGTGCGGTGCATCAATTTATGCCGGGTGCTGCCCTGCCCGGTGCCCGCGTGGACCTGGCCAATTTCAGCAAATACCGCTGCGGCGTTTTCATCGCTGACCTGGTTCTGAACGCTGTCCGGAGGAATGTCCACCACCCGAATGACGCTGCCTTGGGGCCCGGGGCTGAGTTGCAGGGGTTTGCTGCTCGGATCACTGGCGTTGTCGAGCAACGCCGGGCTGGTGCTGCTGGTCCACAGTTCATGAAACACCGTGCCCGGCACGGCCAGCAGCGGGAACACGTTCGGCGTCGGTCCGTTGCTGGCGACGATGGCCTGACCCTGTTGATCGTGACCGGTGACCACTCGTTTGAATTCAGGAAGCGCTTGCATGGAAAATCCTCGTTCAGTTGCCGTCGCCGATGGTGGTGTCACCGACGACAATGTTCGCGTCGTCCAGCAGTCCCGCGATCCGGGGCACGGCCAGACACAACACCGCCACTAACAGTTGCAGCCCACCGACAATGGCCAACGCCTGCGGTAGCGCCCTGGTGGCGCCATGGGTCATGCCCAGCACGACCAGGGGGCTGATAAATTCGCCGGCAAAGATGGCGGCGGTAAAGCACCCCGCCGCCCGCCCGCGCTGATGGAAATTGACTTGCGCCATGATCCAGGTGATCAGCGTCGGCAGCATCAAGCCAATGCCCAGGCCGTTGATCAGTACGGCGACCACGACCTGCACATGGCTCAAGGCATCAGCCATCAACAACCCGCCGATGCCCGCCAGCACATAGGCGATCAGCAGCATGTGCTGCCCGCGCATCCCGCTGAACAAACGAAAACTCAGCGCGCCGACCAGAACCCCCAGTTGATTGGCGCCCATGGTCAGGCCGATTTTTTCCGGGGCGTCCACTTGCAGCAGATTGAGCAGGTAACCGGCCTGCACCGGCACGATAAACAGGCTCAAACCTGCCAACAGCGCCAGCACATACATGGGTGTGAGCGCGCGCCATGGAAACTTGCCTGTGGGCACCGCTTGCGTGGCTTGCTCTGGCTGTGGGCGAGCCTGCGGTTCCCACAACTGCCAGGCCATCAGCGGCAAGAAAATCAAACCCACGGCGTACAGCGCGAACGGCGTGCGCCAGTCGTTTTGCCCGAGGAAGCCACCCAGCGCGATAAACACCGCCGCGGACAACGAGGTTGCGACCATCTGCAAGGCGAACAAACGTTCACGTTTGGCGCCGCTGTAATAGTCGCCCATCAGCGTGGTGCAGCAGGTCATGATGCCCGCCTCGGCCAATCCGATGCCCGCGCGGCTGAGCACGATCATCTGCAGCGAGTCGAGCCAAAGTGGCAGCACGCCACAGAGGACGTACAGCAACATACTGGCGAGCAGCAATGGCTTGCGCCCCAGGCGATCGGCGATCAGCCCGGCGAACGGCGCCAGCATCGCAATCACCAATGCCGGTAGGGTCAACACGATGGGGACCAGCACGGCGCTGCCGGCGACATCGGCAAAATGCGCCTGCATCCGTGGCAATACCGGGGCCAGCAATACGGCGCCCAGCACCGGCAAACAGCTTCCCAGCAGCAGCAACAACGATTGCGGCAACCCGGCTTGTCTGGTGGAGTTGTCTATGAAGGAATTAGCGACCATGGCAGTGATCCTTGATGCGCAGTGAGTGAACGTTCGCAACAACCGCCGGATCAGAACCCGCCACATTGATCCCATTCACCGCTACAACCGCACCAGCCGCAGCGCTGCGTGCGGGTAACAGGAAGTACGCCAATGCCGGCAGCAACACCAAGGCACCGACCATGTTCCAGATGAACATGAAGGCCAGCAGCACCCCCATGTCGGCCTGGAACTTGATGGGTGAGAACGTCCAGGTCGCCACGCCGATGGCCAGGGTAATCCCGGTCAGCATCACCACCTTGCCGGTGGACACCAGCGCGCGGTAATACGCTTCGGACAGGCTCGCCCCCTGGCGCAAATGTCCCAGCAGAATGCTCATCACGTACAACGCATAGTCGACACCGATGCCGACACCCAAGGCGATGACGGGCAGCGTGGCGACCTTCACCCCCATGTTCAGCCATACCATCAACGCTTCACAGAGAATGGACGTCAGCATCAGCGGAATGACCGCGCACAGCGTCGCGCGCCAGGAGCGGAAGGTGATCAGGCACAGCACAATCACCGCGCCGTAGACCCAGACGAGCATCTCGCGGTTGGCTTGTTTGACCACGATATTGGTCGCCGCTTCGATACCGGCGTTACCGGCGGCCAGAAGGAACTGCACCTCGTCGGTGTTGTTCTCGGCGGCAAATTTTTCCACGTGGTCGACCAAGCGGGTCAGCGTCTCGGCCTTGTGGTCGGTGAGGTAGGCATACAAGGTCAACAGGCTGCAGTCTTCGTTGTACAACCCACGCGGCGCACTGGCGGTGATCATGTTGAGCATCGCCTGGTTGTTCTGTAGCTCGTACCACTTCGGGTTGCCTTCACTGAGCCCGACCAGCATGCGACGGTTCAGCAACGCCAGTGAGTTGGTCGAATCCACACCCGGCAAAGCGCGCAACTGCCAGTCCAGGGCGTCGACCTTGGCGAGGATGTCGTAGCGCGCACAACTGCTGGCCGGCGTTTTCACCATCACCGCAAACAGGTCACTACTGGCACCGTAGTGACGGGTCAGAAAGGCATCATCCTGGTTGTAGCGCGAGTCCGCACGCAGCTCCGGCGCACCGACGTCGAGGTCGCCGATTTTCAATTGCAGGCCCACCAGAAAACCGACAACCGCCAACGCAAGGCTGATGGCGATGCACAGGCTGGCCCAACGACGATGGGTGAACAGGTCCAGAAAGCGCCAGAACCCATGGCGCGCCTGACCGGATTGCTCGGCCTGTTCGCTCTTCAGGCTCAGTTGTGCCGCACGGGGTGAAACGCCGACATACGAGAGCAACACCGGCAGCAGGATCAGGTTGGTGAAGATCAGCACCGCGACGCCAATGCTGGCGATTACCGCGAGGTCTTGAATGACCTGGATTTTGATCAACATCAGCACTGCAAAACCCACGGCATCACACAGCAGCGCCGTCAGCCCGGCGAGGAACAAACGCCGAAAAGTGAAGCGCGCAGCCACGACCCGATGCATGCCGCGACCGATGTCTTGCATGATGCCGTTCATCTTCTGCGCGCCGTGGCTCATGCCAATCGCAAACACCAGAAACGGCACCAGCACGGAGTACGGGTCCAGTTGGTAGTCCAGCAACGGCAGCAAACCGAGTTGCCAGACCACCGCGACCAGCGAGCACAACACCACCAGCACGGTGCTGCGCAGGCAACGGGTGTACCAAAACAGCACCGCGGTGGTGATCAGGATCGCGACGGCAAAGAACAACAGAATCTGTTTCAGACCGGCAATCAGGTCTCCGACTTTTTTCGCGAAGCCGGTGATGTGAATGTCGATTTTTGCGCTTTGATGGGTGCTGCGCAGCGTCTCCAGCTGTTCGGACAGGACCGCGTAATCAAGCGCCTTGCCGTCGGAGGTGCTTGCCAATAACGGCACGTAAATGATGCTGGAAGTCTGATCGAACGCCACCAACTGACCGAGTTCATTTGAGCGTTGCACATTGCGGCGCAGCGCATCGAGGTTGGCGGCGGTGCCGCTGTAGTCATCGGGTATCACCGGACCGCCATCAAGGCCGTCTTCGGTCACCGCGACCCAACGGGTGGCGGGTGTCCATAACGACTTCATGTACGCCCGGTCGACACCCGGCAGCAGGTAGAGTTGGTCGCTCATGGCCTGCAGGGTTTTCAGGTACTCGGCGTCGTAGATGCTGCCCTGCCGGTTGGCCACCACAATGCGCAGGGCATTGCCCAGACCGGTGAGCTGTTTCTGGTGCTCAAGGTAGTTGGCAATGTATGGCTGTTGGGTGGGGATCATTTTTTCGAAGCTGGCATTGAGTTCAATGCGGGTGGCTTGATAACCCAATACCAGGGTTGTCAGCACACACACCAGCAGCACCCACAGACGGTGATTGAACAGCGTGCGTTCCACCACCGAACCGGAGCGTGGATCGAAATTCGCCAGGCTTTGCTTGGCGTTGTCGAAAGACTTCATAACCTCACTCCGAAGCGGTAACGATTGACGGCGAAAGGCGCGTCAACCCAGTGAAACCCGCCAGTATCAGGCTGCCATCGGCGGCTTGAACAACACTGGAAACGGGCTTGCCGAGCGGTTTGCCATAAGGTTGGAGCAGTGCGCCGGGTTGGCTGTTGGTGCGAAACAAGGCGCCGGTTTGATTGACCAGCAGCAACTGACCGTCATCGGTGCGGATCGCATCGCTGAACGACACCGGCATCGACACGGGCGCAGGCTGGAAGCTCTCACCCAGGTCGCGGGAGGAAAACGCATTGCCCTTCAGGCCGGCCACCAACAAGGTGCCGTCGTTGCGCAATTGCAGGGTGAAAAAGCTGCCCGCGTAGGGGCTTTCCAGTTGAGTGAATGACTGGCCGGCATCGTCCGAGCGCGCGAGGTAACCCTGCTCGCCGGCCAAAAACCAGTGCTCTCCCTGTTGAGCGATGGCCGACAAGTGCGCGCCCATCGGGTTGTCGATTTGCCCCATGATCGATTGCCAGGTGGAACCGCCATCATCGGTGCGAAAGGCCAAGCCGTACGCCCCGACAATCACGCCGTGTTGGTCATCCACGAACTGCAGGGCAAGAAACGGCTTGTCAGCGCCCTCCCCGACATAGCGTTCAGCTGTTTGCACACGGGCGGCGGCTGCATCCTGGTCGTTGGCGGCAGGCAATTGCTCTCTGGCGGCCGCCAGCTCAAGTTGCGCTGCTCGCAGGCCATCCAGTTGCACGATCCAGTGTTCGCCCCCGTCGTGAGTGGCCAATACTGCACCGCCATGCCCCACGGCCCAGCCCGTGCTGGCGTTGACGAACTGCACCGCCGTAAGGCTGACCGAAACCGGCACGGCGACCTGACGCCAGCTTGCGCCGTTGTCATCGGAAAGCAGCACGATGCCCCGCTCCCCTACTGCCACCAGGCGTGAACCCGCCCGGGCCAGATCCAGCAGCACCGCGGAGGTTGCTTGCGGCACCAACATCGCCGGGGTGCTCAGTACTTCGCCCACCGCTGCGGCTTGGGCCAGGCTCAACGGCATCGCAAGAGGCATCGCCATAAGCCACATCAGCCGACCAACCACCTGACAGATTCTGTTCATTACCGACCTCGAAAAACCGTAAAAAACCGGATCGCGCTCCGCAAGCCGCAATCCGGCCTGACTCAACGAACCCCGGCACCCGCCATCGCTGCAGGCGAAAACTCCGAAGCCTTGTAGCGATCGACCAAGCCGTACTGCTCTGGCAGGCCGGTGTAGACGTTCTGGATAAACCAGGCGCCGGAGGTCAGGTCATAAAAGCCCGAGGACAATTGCGCTTGAGCCGGCAGGTCCGGCATGACTGCCGGCAACGACCACAGGGTCTTGGCCAGTTGGCCGTTGGCGTCCCAGCGATCGCCCAGCATCGCTTGCCAGGTGTCTTCATCGAGGTAGTAGCGGCCCTTCGGCAACTGGTGGCGTTTGCCCGGCGCCAAGTCCGCCTCCACGACCCAGACCCGGTGCAATTCCCAACGCACGTAATCCGGATTCATGTGGTGCGCGAGGAACAGGTCCTCAGGTTTGGCGGCGGTTTGCACCTTGTTGGTGTTGTAGGGGATGTACATCTCCTGCTTGCCCACCAGTTTCCAGTCGAAGCGGTCCATGCGGCCCTGGAAAACGCTCAACTCGTCGAACGACATCACGCCGGCAGTGGCGGGTGTCGGGGTATCGCAGCAGGCATTCGGCAGCTTGCGCACCCGGCGTTGACCGGTCAGGTAAACATGCGCCTGGGACAGGTCGCCATTGATGTTGGTGCGGCCCATGATCTGCTCGCCGGCACGCAACGGTGGCCCGACGTTGAGCAGACGGAATAGCCAGTAATCACCGGCAAACGTCTCCGGCGACCCATCCTGGTAGTAATACGGCATTTCCTGAATGGCCTTGCCGTCGGTGGTCATCACCTGTTTGCCATCGGCGGTCATCAGGTAGTGGCGAAAATGCATCGCCACCGAGGTGCCGCGCCAGTTCAGCACGTGGTTCCACATGGCTTCGGCGCCATTGCTTGGCACCGGGAACGGGATGCCGCCAAACGCACCTTGCGGCACGGGACCGGCGCTGCTGTCGACCAGTTTGGCGCGAGTAGCGTTTTTCAGGGTGTTGTCATACACCCACTGCGGCGCGGCGGCCGTGCGCCGGGTCGGGTAAACATCGATGCGGTAGGTGTCCGGGAAACGCTTGAACATTTCCTTGGTGCCATCGCTGAGCTTGCCGGCGTATTGCGCGAGATTTTTCGAGGTGATGCTGAACAGCGGTTTGTCCGCGGCAAACGGATCGTAGCGTTTTCCGCCTTCCTTATAGGAGGGATCGACCTTGGTGTAACCACCGTCCCAGGCGGGAATCGAACCGTCAGCGTTGCCGGCACGTTCGGCACCGAAAGGCGTCAGGTTTTTCGAGAGTTTCGCCGCGTCTTCAGCCGTCGCTGCCACGGTCATCTGACTGCAAATAGCCAGGCTACCGAGCAGCGCGAAGCAAAGGGCTTTGAGCTTGAAAGATCCGGTCTTTTTGTTGTGGGTCATGCGCAAGTCCTCTTAAAACGTGGTCTTGACGGAGAAAGACAGGTAGTCCCGGTCCTTCAGCGATTGCTTGAAATTGAACTCGTTGGCGCCATTGAGGTTGGTGTCCTCGGGGCCGTAGTAGTGCGTGTAGGTCAGGCCCGCGGTCACGCGGTCCAGGTAGGTGGCGGTAATGCCGATGTTCATGTCGCCACCGTTGTCCGGGCCGAACGAGCTGACCACCGCGGATTTGCCCAGGGGGAAGTAGCTGAGGCCGACCGGGATGCCGATATCGACGCCCGAGAAAAACTGGCGGTAGGTCGGGGTGTACACCACCTTGAAACCGAGACCGTCATCGGTGGCATTGGGGTCAAGCGCTGCACGGTTTTTTGTGACACTCAGCAGTCGATTCCAGGCCATCTCAGCAACGAGTCCCGACTCATTGGCAATGAAGTTCGGCCCGAACGAAGCCAGGACGTTGAGGTTGATGTGGGCGGTACGGCCAACGGCATAAAGCGGGTTGTTATCGTTATCAGCGTCTACGCCGGGCAACACGGTTTGACCGTTGGAAACCAGCGGCATGTTCCAGCGCATAGACGCTTCACCGGCGAAACTGTATTCATCCACGGTGGTGGAAAAACTCGCGCCCAGGGCGCGGATGTCTTCCGGGTACACCCAGTAGTACTCACCAACTTGTCCGGTACTGAAGTTCGGCGCCCCCGCGGAAGGTTTGAGATACAGCTTGGGGGTTTTGTCGTTGTACTGGATCGCGTAAAGGCCGTATTCGACGGTCTCCGCGTTGTATTTCAACTGCAGGCCGCCCTGCCCTGAGCTTTTCGCGTCCTTGTCTTTGCCATGGAAGAACGCCGCCGGGCTGTTGGCATTACCGCCGAGAAATGCCGGAAACGGTGCCCCGACGATCAAGCGTTCGTTGCCTTCACCGATGGTGTCGCTGGTGGAGAAATAACTGCCGGCACCCGGCAGGCGCGTCTCTTCCCATTCCAGTTGGTAGAAGGCGCCGAGCGACACGGCGTCGGTCAGTTGAAAAGTCCCCGACAGTTGATTGACCGGACGGGTGATTTCCTTGAACTGGGTGTTGGGAACGGACTGCGCTTTGACCACGTCGACCGGCCCCATGCC
The DNA here is from genome assembly GCF_059415465.1 of Pseudomonas sp. GW821-FHT10C09. Taxonomy (NCBI): domain Bacteria; kingdom Pseudomonadati; phylum Pseudomonadota; class Gammaproteobacteria; order Pseudomonadales; family Pseudomonadaceae; genus Pseudomonas; species Pseudomonas sp. GW821-FHT10C09. The sequence goes on along the minus strand of NZ_JBWKNG010000008.1, from coordinate 31,456 downwards.
ACCGGCAATGCCGTTGGCACCGAAGAACAGACTCTCGCCCCAGACCAACCCGTGGCGGCCGGCGCGCACTGACGTGGCGTGATCGGCCAGCTCGCCGTTCCAGTACACGAATGCATCAAGCAATTCGCCGTCACCGCCGTGCAAGTGGCGGGTGTCATCGGTAAATTCGTCATAGGCCACGGAACGGGCGTTGGCGCGTGTCGGATCAGTGTTGTCGTTGTCTTCCTGATACTCGGTGTCGTACCAGGCGGCGCCACTGAGGCGCGCGCCGACGTTTTTGAAGGACATATCCAGTTCGGAAAGGATGTCCGTGCGGTTGGAGATCAGGCCCTTTTTGAAGGCCCGATCACCGTCGTCCTGATTGAGCGCCACCTGCCCTTCAGTCAATTTGCTGCTGGGGTTCTGGGTGCGCCACGCGGCGCTGTACTTGACCGTGTTATCCCAACGCAGGTTGAAATCCGGATTGCCGGTATCCACTTGAAAGGCATGGGCCGCCTGGCTGCACAGCACCAACGCCGCGGCCAAACTGAAACCAAAGGGTGCAGACGTGCAGACCGAGCGACGCGCAAGCGTCGCAGTCGTGGAATTGACCATCGCGTTAACCTCTTGTTTTTATAGTGGTAACTGCTGTGGATGCGTTGAATCAGATAGGCTCGGCTGTGCGTGCGAGCATCTGCTTGACCAGCCCGATGCGGTCGAAGTCGCGGTCGTGCTGCATCTCTTTGTCGCCGGCCAACACCGAGCTTTCGCTGATGTATTTGCAGCGCTCGAAACGACGCTCCATGAAGCGCTTGAGCTGTTGCTCAACATCGCCTTCACCGGTCAGTTCCTCACTGAGCACGATGGCATCTTCGATCGCCATGCCGGCGCCCTGGCCGAGGTGCGGCGTGGTGGCATGGGCCGCATCACCGATCAACAGAACGCGGCCGCGATACCAAGGCTCGTCGACGAAAACCACCTCCATCGGCTTGTAAACCACCTGGCTGCTGTCGGTGATTTGTTCACGCAGTTCGCCGATCAGGCCGGTAAACCCTTGCAAGCGCTGACGCATTTGCTCGGCCAGGGTGGCCGGGTCCATCCACGGATTGGTCGGTTCATGGGAGGTGAGGAACAGGTACATCAGGTCACCGGCCAACGGCACCAGCCCGGCGTTGCCGTCGGCGCTCTGGTAGTTGGCGAGGTGATCGATGTGCGGGTCGCGTGGAAAGTTGTAGCGCCACACCGATTGGCCGGTGAACCGGGGTGTGTACGTATCGCCCAGCAGCAGGTCGCGAACTTTCGAGAACAAACCGTCGGCACCCACCACCAGGTCGTAAGCGCCGCGGCTGCCATCGGTGAACAGCACTTCAACGCTGTCGCCAAGGTCTTTCAGGGATTCGACACTAAGTCCCAGGCGTACGTTGGCGCCCAGTTCGAGGGCGGTTTCGCTGAGCACTTTATGCAGCGCCAAACGGGAGATGCCAACGTTCGCCGGATAGGCAGGCCCTGCCAGACGCTGACCCGGGATGCGCGCCAGTTGCTGGCCGGCCGGGCCATAGATGGCGACGTCTTCAAAGGCATACGCGGCATCGAGATAACCATCGAGCACGCCCAGCTTGGCCATCTCGCGAACCACATTGCTCTGCTGGATGATGCCGACACCGTAAACCGTCCACTCTGACTTGAGCTCGATCAGGTCGACCTCAATGCCCTTGCGCCGCAGTGCGATGGCCGCACACAAGCCACCAATCCCACCACCCACGATCAGAACTTTGTTCACTGCACTCATGGTTTACTCACTTTTTATTCTTGTGATTCGATGCAGCGCCGGGCGCTACGTCGTTAGGTCCAGCTTCCGGTCAAAGCAGGGATTTGACTAATCGCGAGTAGGGATGCGATGTATCGCCAAACGCGATACCTCAACCGGCCCCGACAGCGCGGTAGATCCAGGCATTTCCAGCACCAGCCAGCCCTCCTCCAAACGCCATGGCAACGCGTCCAGACGCTGGCCCAGACACGGGCCGTAGACGCATTCGCCGGTGCTCGGGAGAAACTGCGCACCGTGGGCGTAACAGACGATCAACTGGCCGTCGGCCGACAAAAACCGGTCTTTTCGGTACTCCAGACGCACGTCCAGATGCGGGCAGCTGTTGCGATAAATCCGCACTCGCCCCTCGTGCACCAAGGCAAAAACACTGTCCTTGCCACGCTGCAAGGGGTCGAAACCGCGCGCCTGGCCTTCTGCCAACTCGTCCATCCGGCACAGAAAAAAATCGCTCTGGCTCATGGTCAACACCCGCACTCAGCCGTGCTTGGGCGGCGGGCCGCCCGGTGCCCATTTTTCTTTCGAGTTGAACAGGAACAGCTGCGAGTTATCCGCCGACAGTGGCGCACGGCGCGCCTCCCAGGCGTCATCGTGCTTGTCCATGTCGGCGTCGTATTCGATGTGGCAGCCCAGCGGACTGTTGAAATACCAGAACCAGTTGGAGCCAAAGAGGTGGCGGCCTGGGCCCCAGAAACTGGTCCAGCCTTTTTGCTCGAAACGCGTACCGGCCAACAACACTTCGGTGCCGCTGCCCATGTGGAAGGTGAAGTGTTCGCAGCCCTTCATGTGCGGTGGGGTCTGGATCATGAACAGGCAATGGTGATCATCGGAACCCGCCGGGCGCATGAACGGCCCGGCGCCGATAAAGGTGTCTGTGGTTCGAAAGCCCAGGCGTTCGGCATAGAACGCTTCGGCCTTGGCCGCATCGGGGACGAAATACACCACGTGCGACAAGGTGCGCGGCGTGGCATTCATTTCGAGGGTGATGCCGGGCTGATTAAGCGGACGCTGTGGCGCATGGCCGGCGGCGTTGGTCAGGTCGTCCGGTGCGCTGTACGCCTTGCGGACAGTGACCTGGAAGGCAATCGCAAACCCCATGTCGTCGACACTGTGCAACACGCCGTTGCCGTCACGGCTGACCTGACGATCTCGCGCCAGCTCATCTGCGATGGCATCGAGATCAGCAGCGCTGGCGACGCCATAAACGGTTTCGCGAATCGAGGGTGCCGGGCCAATGGCGACAGGCAAGTCGGGATCGTCCGACCGTCGAATGATCACGGCGGTACCGTCCAGTGCTTCGAAACGCCCGCCGTTACTGTCGACAGCGACAGGGGCAAGGCCGTAGTCACGCAGGCAATCGGTACAGGCTTGGATGTCATCGACGCCAAAGATCAGGGCATCAAGGCCAAGGATGTTCATGGCTACCACTCCATTGAAATTAGTATCCGGACGAAGCGGCCGCAGGCTCGATAGGCCCATCAGTGATGCAAGGCGTCCGGTGGTGGTGTCGGCAAGGGCGCCGACTGCCGCGAAGATTGCCGGGCGGTTTGGCAACTGACTAATCGTGTGTCGGGATGCGACCTATCAGAAAACGCGATACCAGAAAAACCCGATGCGCGAGTCTTTGCCGGAGAGGAAAAGAAACAGCGGGAGGTTGACGCGCTGATGTATTCGTCCGAATGTATCGCCAAAATAAATACAAAAAACGGACGTGCCTGATGCGTTTTAACCACCTGGATCTGAACCTGTTGGTCGCACTCGATGTGCTGCTCGAAGAACAGAACATCACCCGCGCCGCCGAACGCCTGCACATGACGCAGTCTGCCACCAGTGGTGTATTGGGACGCCTGCGTACCTATTTCGAAGACGAACTGCTGGTGCAGGTCGGCCGAAAAATGCAACTCACGCCCTATGCCAGGGAGCTCGCCACGCCCATCCGCGAGGTGCTGTTGACGATCAAGTCATCGATCACTGCCAAGCCCGTGTTTGACCCCACCACCAGCAAACGTCACTTCCGCCTGGTGACCTCGGATTACCTGATCAGCGTGCTGTTTGCCCAGGTCATTCAAAAGATCCATCAGGAAGCGCCCAACATCACCTTCGAGATGCTTGGCCCCGGCGACAATTCCGGTGAGTTGTTGATTCGCGGTGAGGTTGACCTGATGATCGTGCCCGAGCGCTACATCATCGACGGCCATCCTCACAAGCTGCTGTTCGAGGAGGAACACGTCTGCGTGGTGTGGGACGGCAATACCCAGGTCGGCGACAGCCTGACCCTTGAGCAGTACATGGACATGGGCCATGTGTCCGTCGGTTTTGGTCGCAGCCGGCACTTGAGCATCGAAGAATGGTTCATGAACCAGTACGGTTTCAACCGCCGTATCGAAGTCATTACCAACGACTTCAACACCCTGCCGCAACTAGTTGTAGGCACCCAGCGCATCGCCACGATGCACCAGCGTCTGGCGCGGTTGTACGCCGAGCACCTGCCGCTGCGCATCCTCAATCCACCGGTGAAGATCCCTGTCATGCGCGAGGTCATGCTCTGGCATCGCAGCGTCGAGGGCGACCTCATGCACCGCTGGCTGCGCGAACGCATCAGCGAATTTATCCAGTATCTGGAGAATCCTCCTATCGCCGGTCGCGATACCTCCCATCCCGAGGCACGATTGGCCAAATAGTCGGCGCGTCCTTAACGTGCCTTGTGAACGTCAAGACAATCACAAGGACAACAACCATCATGTTCCGTTACTTTCCAACCAATTATGTGTGGAATCTTTCTGTCGACCTGGCCATCGAGATGGGCGCCCGCATGGGCGAAATCGAAGAGATGTGCGCGCCATTGCAGGAAGCCGCCCAGCAGCCCGACGCAGCGGGAACCAAAGCGTTCCGCGAAACCTGGGCGAAGATGGCTGACAAGCTGTGTGGCCTGGCTGAGGAAGATGAAGGTAATGGCCGGCTGCTGTCCGCAGGCGAAAAGTACAACCGCGCCGCCACTTATTACCTCACTTGCGAACGTTTGCAGGCCCATGGCGCGCCGGGCCGGACTGAGTTGTACCAACGCTTTTTGCAGACGTTCAAACGCGGCATCGAGTTGTCACGCGAGAACTGTGAGCGCGTAGAAATCCCCTACGAGGGTAAACATATTTCCGGCTTGCTGGTGCGCGCCGAAGGCGTGACCGGTCCGGCACCGATCCTGGTGCAGGTCAACGGACTGGATTCAACCAAGGAAATGAAATACCGCGTCGGCCTGCCTGCGTGGCTGGCAAAACGCGGCATCTCATCGTTGATCATCGATCAGCCCGGCACAGGTGAAGCGCTGCGCCTGCATAACCTGATTGCGCGTTTCGACAGCGAACATTGGGCCAGCCGTGTGGTTGACTGGCTGGAAACCCGAAGCGACGTGGATGCCAAGCGTATTGGTCTGGAGGGCGTCTCTCTCGGCGGTTATTACTGCCCGCGTGCGGTGGCGTTTGAACCACGGTTTGCCTGCGGCGTGGTGTGGGGCGCGAACCATGACTGGCGTGATGTGCAAAAACGTCGACTGGAAAAAGAAGGCAGCTTCCCCGTACCGCACTATTGGGCGCACGTGTGCTGGGTGTGGGGGGCAAAAGACATGGATGAATTCATGTCCATCGCCGAAAACGTGCACCTGGATGGCGTACTCGATCGCATCAAGGTGCCGTTCCTGGTGACCCACGGCGAAAAGGACTCGCAAATCCCGCTCAAGTGGGCACAGCGCACTTACGAGCAACTGGTCAACAGCCCTAAACGCGAGCTGAAGATCTTCACCGAACGCGAAGGTGGCGTGCAGCATTCCAGCTTCGATAACAGCATCAACGCCGGTCACTACATCGCTGACTGGATTGCCGAAACACTGGGTGGCCACACCGCTTAACTGGTTTCGCCAAGCATAAAAAACGCCGGACAACCCTAGGGTTTCCGGCGTTTTTTATTGTTTAACAAACGAACTCAGTTTGGCGCACGCGTGCCATGGAACGAGCTGATCTGCCAGCCTTCGGCACCGAGTGCCCAGACCTGCGTGGCAAAACCTTCACCGCGAATCGACTGGTCACCACCGCGTTTACGCAAGGTGTTGCACTGCGTACCGGTCATGACCGCCAGGCGCTCGCCGTAGAAGCGAATCAACAGTTCGCCACGCTCGATGTCCAGATACTGCACGGCGCTTTTGGCGTACTCCAGATAGTCCGCCTTGCCTTGCACCAATCCGGTGGTGTGCACGTACACAAGGTCATCGGCGAACAGTTCGGCGACGCGCGAATAATCTTCCTCAACCAGGGCCCGACGGCGTTCTTGCTCAAGTGCCAGGAGTTGGGTTTTTACAGTCGCGATGGTCATATAAAGGGATCTCTGTGGATGACGAGCGCGCACCATAGACGCCCGACCCGGCTGATAAAAAATCGCCGATCACGATGCCAGCCATCGTGACTCTCGATACTCGCCCCTTGAGCTCACTCATCGCCGCAAAGCCCCGGCACTGTTGATGTGCAGCCGCTATTGACGCCATCAATACGCGCGCATTGATGCAAGTGGCTGGTGGTGTCCATGGCCGCGCCCTAGCCTCGCTTTGCATAACAATCAGCAAAGTGAAAACGCCATGAACGCCCTGCACCTGAAATGCCAGACCTTGTTCGACGGTACTGGCCTGGAAACCCGTCAACAGCAAACCCTGGTCGTGGAAAACGGCCTGCTGTCGTATGTCGGCCCGACCGCCCTGGCGCCGCTGCCGCAACCGGGAGACGCCGTTCTGGACGCCGGGGATAACTTTGTCATGCCGGGTCTGGTGGATGTGCATACCCATCTGGCCTTCGGTAACGCGCAGAGCGAAGAAGACATCGATATCTGGACCAGTGACGAGTTCCGCGCGTTGCGTGGCATGTTCTTCGCCCAACATGTGCTGGCCGCCGGTGTGACCAGCATGGTCTGCCCCGGGGATAGCGGCCAGCTCAGCATCGCTGTGCGCAATGCAATCGGCGCCGGTTTGTTCGAGGGCCCGCGCATTGCCGCCAGCAGTCGGGTCATTACTAATCGGCAGAGCCTCAATGACTGGTTCCCGAGCCGCGTCGGCGCACCGGAGTATTTCACCGCGCGCCTCGTCACCAGCCGCAGCGAAGCATTGGCGGAAATCCGCAAACAGGCCAAGGATGGCGTCGACCTGATCAAGATCGCCATGGACGGCACCCACCGGCGCCCGAATGGCGAAATCATCGCCGCCTTCACCGCTGAAGAAACCTACGAAATGGTCGAAGAAGCGCATCGCTTGGGCTGCAAAGTGGCGACTCACGCCTATGGCCGCGAAGCCGTGATGTACGCCGCGCGCGCCGGTGTTGATCTGGTGTTTCATGCCTTTTATATGGACGACGCGTGCATCGAAGCCTTGCTCGAAGCCGGCAGCATCCTCGCGCCGACCATGACGTTCCCTCAAAACACGGTGGACTTCTGCCAACCCCACGATCCGGCCATCAGTACCGGTTACGCCGGCTACTGCGCCCGCACCCTGGACGTGGGTTCGGCCGTGCTCAAACGGGCCAAGGCCGCCGGCGTGCCTTTCGCTTGTGGCAGCGACAGCGGTTTTGCGGTGACGCCTTACGGCGAGTGGCACGCTCGGGAGTTGGAACTGTTGGTCACCCGTCTGGGCTTCACACCGGCAGAAGCGTTGTATGCCGCCACGGCAGTCGGCGCACGCTGCATGCCGCGTGGCGAGACCCTTGGTTCCCTGGAAGTGGGCAAGCAAGCGGACTTCCTGTTACTCGACGGTTCACCGTTGCACGACATCCGGATTCTGCAAGACCGCTCGCGCCTTAAAGCCGTGTACAAGGCCGGCCGACCCGTGCCCATGGAGCGCAGCCCCTACAACCCAAAACAGGTGTCTGACTTCAACTCGCTGAAATGGACGGACCTTTACACCCGCGACCGCGTTGCCCAATTGGGCAAGTGGGTTCAATGAGGACCAACGCCATGCAGCAACTCGACCTGTTGACCGCCACCCACATCGCCAGCAGCGCTATCCGCATTGCCCGAGAAACGGCGGTTAAACCCTTGGCCGTCGCCGTGCTGGATGCCGCCGGTCATCCGCTGGCCGTCTTGCGCGATGAACTGGCCAGTTTTCTTCGACCACAAATCGCCACCGGCAAGGCCCGAGGCTGTCTCGGCATGGGTTTTGGTGGACGTGAACTGGCCCGGCGCGCTCAAGCGATGCCGGCATTTTTCGACGCCATCAACAGCTTGACCGGCGGCGAGGTTATTCCCGTCGCCGGCGGAGTGTTGATTCGCAACGCCGAGGGGCTGCTTCTCGGGGCCATCGGCATCAGCGGCGACACCTCGGACAATGACGAACGCTGTGCTTTACAGGCTATCGATCAGGTTGGGTTGGTGGCGGATAACGGTGATCAGTTGCCCGGCTGATCAAGCAACGCGGCCTGTTCCAGCAAGAGGCCGCGAAACCACAACATGGCCGGGTCATGGTCCTGATAGGGATGCCATTGCAGTACTTGGACAGCCTCGGGAAAAGCCAACGGTGTCGGGTGAATACGCAGAGGATAATGCTGAGCGAAACGCTGCGCCTGACGACGAAATATGGTGGCGATCCGCGCAGTACCCACGATAAATTCCGGCATCAGCACGAAGCTTTCAAGGGCCACCGCCACTCGCCGTTGAACACCCAGTTCATGCAGGTGCACGGCATCCATCGCCAGGTTTCGGCCATCGGCAAACTCGCGGACTACGTGCTCCGCCTCGCAATAATCGGCAAGGCTCAGACCGCCGGCGAACTGCGGTTGCCGAGCGCAGACGATGCAACAGAGCTGGTCACTCATTAACGGAAGATGAGGGTAAGCCGGATTCAACCGTCGTTGAGGCACTATCACGCAATCACTGCGACGATAATCGAGCGCTTCGCTGACCACATCACCATCACGCGGTACAGGCATGTCCCGAAGGCTCAAACGCACGCCAGGCGCGGTGCGGGCCAATTCAAGACTGACCGCCGGCAGCAGCACGCCAGCTACGTAGTCGGAGGCCACCAACGTGAAATGCCGAGTGCAATTGGCAGGTTCAAAATTGACCGGCGCATCGACAATCTCCCGTGTCAGTGCCAGCGCTACACGCACTTTGGGCAGCAACTCCAGACCCAATGCCGTGGGTTCCAGGCGTCGTCCTACCTGAACCAGCAACGGGTCATTGAAATGCTCACGCAAACGCCCGAGCGCCGAACTGGCTGCCGACTGGCCCAGGCACAAACGTTCGGCGGCCCTGCTGACGCTGCATTCGCTCAACAAGGCATCCAGGGCTACCAGCAGGTTCAGGTCAAGACGTCGATAACGCATGCAGTGTCCATTGCAGATTGAAAGAGCAACGGGCACAGGATGCCGTGAGACAGGGGGCGATGACTAATCGCTTGTCGGGATGCGACCTATCGGCAATCGCGATATCTGAAACGTAGGCGAGAATTTGCCAAGCGCAGGGTCAAGCGTCTACCGGATCGTAATCGTTCACGTTGGAGACCTGGGCATGCATTCGCCCCAACAACTCGATAAGGGTGTCCACTTCCTTGGCAGAGAGCCCGCTGAGCAGCCGCCGCTCTCGTTCCAGCGCAACCGTCAACACTCGGTCATGCAAGGCTTTTCCGCTGTCAGTCAGGCTGACGGTGTAACGCCGCGCATCCTTTGAATCAACCTGGCTGCAAATGTGCCCTGCCACTTCCAGGGACTGCAGTGAACGGCTGACCGCGCTCTTGTCGAGGCCGATCGTCTGGCAAATTCGATTGGCGGTGATGTCGTTTTCCACGGCGAGCATCGAGAGCATTCGCCACTCCACGACACCTATGCCGAAATGCTTGCGATAGCACTGTGAGGCCCCGGCAGAGAGTTTATTGGACAAAAAATTCAGGAGTGCCGGGACGTAACGAGTCAGATTCAGATGGGATTCTGCGGGCATTGAGCAAACACCTTGGATCGGTGGGTCGTTGAATATTGGTTGACACCGCAACTAAATGACCGGAGGATTTCTCTACCGAACGTCACGGGTGATGGCCTGCATGATAGGCCGTCGCCCTACCGCATAAAAATAATTATCAGGTCGTGGTCATGAACACTTTCAATTTCATTCCCTTCGCCTTGCTCAAGCACAGGGTTGTCCCCCACGTGCCAGCGACCGGCTGACCCGTCCTCAGCTAACGCGCCAACTCATTTTTTTTTCAGCAGCCACTTCAGTGTGGAGGGACAGGTCATGCTTCAAGTCAACGTCACCCGCAAAGCAGATGAAGCCGAAGGCATCTGCAGTTTCGAACTATGTGCAGCGGACGGCAGTGCGCTACCGGCGTTCGAGGCAGGCGCCCACATCGACATCCACATTGCCGAGGGCCTCACTCGGCAATACTCCTTGTGCAACGATCCCAAGGAGCGCCATCGCTACTTGATCAGCGTGCTCAAGGACCCGAGCTCCCGTGGCGGCTCTAAAGCCATGCACGAGCAGGTACGGTCAGGACAAACGCTCATCATCAGCACACCGCGCAACCTTTTCCCGCTCGATCGCTCAGCCAACCGCCACCTGCTGTTCGGCGGTGGTATCGGCATCACGCCCATGCTGGCCATGGCCTATGAGCTTTCACATCAAGGGGCCGACTTCGAGTTGCACTACTGCTTCCGTTCCAGTGAACGCGCAGCGTTCGTGGCGATGCTTGCGCAAACACCGTTCGCCGGACGCATCAAGTTTCATGACGACAGCGGCGCACAACGCCAGAAGCTGGATGCGTCGGCCTTGCTGGCAACCCCAGACGCTGGAACCCATCTCTATGTCTGCGGGCCGGCCGGTTTCATGAATTACATCCTCGATTCGGCGCAGAACGCTGGCTGGTCGCAGCACCAGGTACACAAAGAGTTCTTCGCCGCAGCCCCTATCGATCAAAGCACCAATGCGCCCTTCGAAGTTGAGCTGGCAAGCACTGGACAGGTGTTTCAGATTCCGGCCGAACGCACCGTATTCGAAGTGCTCGACGAGGCCGGCATCGCAATCGAGTCATCCTGCGAGCAAGGCGTCTGCGGCACCTGCGTAACCCGTGTACTAGAAGGCATCCCGGAACATCGGGACCAGTTCCTGACCGTGGCCGAACACGCCAAAAACGACCGCTTTACCCCCTGCTGTTCGCGCGCCAAATCATCACGCCTCGTTCTTGATCTGTGAACTCAAACAACACCATCAACACCATCAACACGGAGAACACCATGAACACATCCACTCTCCAAACGCTTGCCGAAGAAATTCCGGCGCCGGCCTTACCCCGCTTTCCCCTCAACCAGTGGTACGTCGCAGCCCTGGGATGGGAGTTGAAGGACAAACCCGTCGGCCGCACACTGCTCAACAAGCCTGTCGTACTGTTTCGCAGAGCCAACGGCGAGGTCGCCGCGCTGGAAGACCGCTGCTGCCATAGAGCGCTGCCACTGTCGAACGGCACGCTCGAAGCCACTGGCATACGTTGCGGCTACCACGGCCTGCTGTTCGATGAACGCGGAAAATGTGTCGAAATCCCGGGCCAGGACAAGATACCGAGCAAAGCCAAAGTGCCCGCGTATCACGTACGTGAGCAGGACCAGATTGTCTGGATCTGGTTTGGCAGCGAGGCTCAACCGGAGCCGAACTGCGAGCCACCGACCTACCCAGTTCACAGCAATGGCAAGTACTTGTTCGACGGCGACGTGTACCACTACGACGCGCCTTATCAGCTAATCCACGACAACCTCATGGACCTGAGTCATCTGGGTTATGTCCACCTGCGCACCATCGGTGGTAACGCCAGCATCCATATGAATGCGCGGATGAGTGTGGAGAGTGAAGGCAACGTAGTGCGGGTCGTGCGCCACATGCCGGGTTCGGTTCCACCTCCCACCTACACGGCCGCCTACCCTTTCAAAGGCACCGTGGACCGTTGGCAGGAAATCGAATTTCACGTCAGTCATCTGCGTATCTGGACCGGTGCAGTAGATGCCGGAACCGATGCCCTGGACGACCCCGATCGCGGTGGCTTCCATATGCGCGGATTCCATGGGGTAACGCCGGAAACCGAAACCAGCAGTCACTACTTCTGGACCATTGCCACCAACCCTGAGAGCGATCCTGAAGCCATCAAGGCCAAGGTTGTTGAGCAAACGGTTATGACGTTTGATGAAGACAAGGTGATTATTGAAGCTCAATACAAGAATATGTGCCGGTTCGGCATGCGGCCGATGATTGATATACATGTTGATGTTGGTGCGAATCGGGCGCGCCGGATTATTGAGGAGCTTCGCCAGGCTAGCTCTTGAGTGCGCGGCGTACGTAAGTTCACTGAACACTGCGCATGCCACTTAATAGCCGAACTACTTCCTCAGCAGACAAAGCGAACATCTGCGCGCTTCGCCCAGCAAGGGGGCGCATGTTTATCCTGTTGTTTTTCCCTAAGCCATAAATGAAAAAGCCCAATCTTTTCAGATTGGGCTAAGTCATTGAAAAATATGGTCGGGACGGAGTGATTCGAACACTCGACCCCTAGCACCCCATGCTAGTGCGCTACCGGACTGCGCTACGCCCCGACTAGGCGTGAAACTCGCCCCTCTTCTCGAAGGACGCTCAAGAATATATCGCAAGCTTTTGAAAACTGGAAGTATTCAAACGCAGGAAATTATTTCTTGAGAACCACCAACACATCTTCCAGCTCGGCAATCATCTGCCGAATCATTTGTTTGTATTGGGTAGTGTCGTCTTTGGCTTCATCGCCGGACAAGCGCAAGCGTGCGCCGCCGATGGTGAACCCTTGGTCGTAAAGGAGCGCACGGATCTGCCGGATCATCAGCACATCTTGTCGCTGATAATACCGGCGGTTCCCGCGGCGTTTGACGGGGTTGAGTTGAGGAAACTCCTGCTCCCAATAGCGCAGCACGTGCGGTTTTACCGCACACAGCTCGCTGACTTCACCAATGGTGAAGTAGCGTTTGCCTGGGATGACGGGGAGCTCGTCGTTATGACTTGGTTCCAGCATAAGCCTCAACTCGGGCCTTCAACTTCTGCCCTGGACGAAAGGTGACCACACGGCGAGCCGTGATCGGGATTTCTTCCCCCGTTTTCGGATTGCGGCCAGGCCGCTGGCGTTTGTCCCGAAGGTCGAAATTGCCGAAACCGGACAATTTGACTTGTTCGTTGTCTTCAAGAGCGTGCCTGATTTCTTCAAAAAACAGTTCGACCAATTCCTTGGCCTCCCGTTTATTCAGGCCCAGCTCTTCATACAGACGTTCCGCCATCTCAGCTTTCGTCAGAGCCCCCATACGTCACTTCCTTAACGTGGCGTTCAACCTTTGTTCGAGCGAGGTGAGGATATTTTGCGTCGTGGTATTCACCTCATCGTCATTAAGAGTGCGCGATGGATGCTGCCAGGTCAAGCCGACTGCGAGGCTTTTTCTATCAGGATCAATGCCTTTACCCTGATACACGTCAAATAGCCTGAGGTCCGTCAGCCATTCCCCTGCATTTTCACGGATTACGTCCAGTACAGCGCTGGCTGCGACGTCTTTTTCGGCGATCAGTGCAAGGTCACGACGCACTTCAGGAAAGCGCGATAACTCCTGGAATTTAGGCATTTTGCCCAACGCCACTTCCGCCAGAACCAGCTCGAAAACGAAGACCGGACGGTCGAGACCGAGGGTTTTCGACAATTCAGGGTGGATGGCGCCGACAAAACCTACCAGACGGCCTTCACGTTCGATGCGCGCGGTTTGACCCGGGTGCAGCGCCGGGTGTTTGCCCGGCACGAAAGTGAACGAGTTCAACGCACCGGCAAAGCCCAGCACCGCTTCCACGTCAGCCTTGACGTCGAAGAAGTCCACGACATCGCGACCCTGTGCCCAGCCTTCCGGCAGACGGCTACCGCAGACCACACCGGCCAGCATTGGCTCTTGCTTCAGGCCTTCGAGTTGACCGACGAAACGCAGGCCGCTTTCGAACAGACGGACGCGATCCTGTTGACGGTTCAGGTTGTGCTGAAGCGCCTTCACCAGACCTGGCCACAAGGACGAGCGCATGGCCGCCATGTCGTTCGAAATCGGGTTGGCCAGCAGCAGCGGTTCCACACCCGGATTAAACAGTTCGAATTGTTTCGGATCGATGAAGCTGTAGGTGATCGCTTCCTGATAACCACGAGCGACCAGCAGGCGACGCAGCTCAGGCAGCTCGCTGCGCGCTTCGGCCTTGGCTTGTGGCGCCAGGCGAGCTTGCGGGTAGCGAACCGGCAGACGGTTGTAACCGTACAGCCGGGCCAGCTCTTCGATCAGATCGACTTCCAGGCTGATGTCGAAGCGATGGCTTGGCACTTCGACGCGCCACTGCCCTGCCCCATCGGCGGAAACGGTCAGGCCCAAAGCGTTGAGCAGACGCTCGACTTCGACCGAATCCATTTCCATGCCCAGCATTTGGGTGATGCGCTGTGCGCGCAAGGTCACTGGAGCAATCTTCGGCAGATGCTGTTCGCTGACGGTTTCGATGATCGGACCGGCTTCACCGCCAGTGATCTCCAGCAGCAGGCCAGTGGCGCGCTCCATGGCTTCACGGGCCAGTTGCCAGTCCACGCCACGCTCGTAGCGGTGCGAGGCGTCGGTGTGTAGGCCGTAGGAACGGGCCTTGCCAGCGACGGCGATCTGATCGAAGAACGCGCTTTCAAGGAAAATATCGCGAGTGGTCGCGGTGTTCACACCACTGTGCTCGCCACCCATGACGCCGGCGATAGCCAAGGCGCGGGTGTGGTCGGCAATCACCAGGGTATCGCTACGCAGGGTGACTTCCTGGCCGTCGAGCAGCACCAGCTTCTCGCCTTCTTCGGCCATGCGCACGCGGATGCCGCCATTGATTTCGGCGAGATCGAAGGCGTGCAGCGGTTGACCCAGCTCCAGCATCACGTAGTTGGTGATGTCGACAGCCGCGTCGATGCTGCGCACTTCGGAACGACGCAGACGCTCAACCATCCACAGCGGCGTAGGCTTGGACAGGTCGACGTTACGGATCACACGACCCAGGTAACGCGGGCAAGCGGCTGGCGCCAGCACTTCAACCGAACGCACTTCGTCGTGCACGGCTGGAACGGTGGCAACGACCGGGCGGGTGACGGTGGCGGCGTACAGCGCACCGACTTCACGAGCCAGACCAGCGAGGGACAGGCAATCGCCGCGGTTCGGGGTCAGGTCGACCTCGATGCTGGCGTCGTCCAGGCTCAGGTATTCACGAATGTCCTGACCGACCGGTGCATCGACCGGCAATTCCATCAGGCCATCGTTGCCTTCGCCCACTTGCAGCTCGGCTTGCGAGCACAGCATGCCGTTGGACTCAACGCCCCGCAGCTTGGCTTTCTTGATTTTGAAGTCGCCCGGCAGCTCGGCACCGATCATGGCGAACGGGATCTTCAGGCCCGGGCGCACGTTTGGCGCGCCGCAGACGACCTGGAAAGTCTCCGAGCCATTACTGACCTGGCACACACGCAGCTTGTCAGCGTCCGGGTGCTGCTCGGTGCTCAGCACCTCGCCCACCACCACACCGGTGAATTCGCCGGCGGCCAGCGTAACGCTATCGACCTCAAGACCGGCCATCGACAGACGAGCAACCAGCTCGTCGCGACTTACCTGCGGGCTTACCCAGCCACGCAGCCATTGTTCACTGAATTTCATCCTGCTCTCCTAAGAATTCGTTACGACTAGCGAAATTGCGCGAGGAACCGCAAGTCGTTGTCGAAGAACAGACGCAAGTCGTTCACGCCGTAACGCAGCATGGCCAGACGTTCAACGCCCATGCCGAAGGCAAAGCCCGAAAACTCTTCCGGGTCGATCCCGGACATGCGCAACACGTTCGGGTGAACCATGCCGCAGCCCATCACTTCCAGCCAACCCGTCTGCTTGCAGACGCGGCAGCCTTTACCGCTGCACATCACGCATTCCATGTCGACTTCGGCGGATGGCTCGGTGAACGGGAAGTACGAAGGACGGAAACGCACGGCCAGTTCTTTTTCGAAGAACACGCGCAGGAATTCTTCGATGGTCCCTTTCAGGTCGGCGAAGTTGATATCGCGATCGACCAGCAGGCCTTCGACCTGGTGGAACATCGGCGAGTGGGTGATATCCGAGTCGCTACGGTACACACGGCCTGGGCAGACGATGCGGATCGGCGGCTGTTTTGACTCCATGGTGCGGACCTGTACCGGCGAGGTATGGGTGCGTAGCAACATGTTGGCATTGAAATAGAAGGTGTCGTGCATCGACCGGGCCGGGTGGTGGCCTGGGATGTTGAGCGCTTCGAAGTTGTGATAGTCGTCTTCGACCTCAGGGCCTTCGGCAATGCCGTAGCCGATGTGAGTGAAGAACTGTTCGATACGTTCCAGAGTCCGGGTAACCGGATGCAGACCACCGGAGGTCTGGCCGCGGCCAGGCAGGGTCACGTCAATGGACTCGGCAGACAGTTTGGCGGCCAGGTCGGCCTCTTCAAACAGTGCCTTGCGGGCATTGAGAACCTCTGTGACACGCTCCTTGGCAACGTTGATCAGGGCGCCGACTTGCGGCCGCTCTTCTGCCGGCAAATTCCCCAGGGTCTTCATCACCTGAGTCAATTCACCCTTTTTGCCAAGGTAGTGAACCCGGATTTGCTCCAGGGCATTGATATCTTCAGCGCTTTGCACAGCCTCTAGTGCTTGAGAGACGAGCGCGTCCAGGTTTTCCATGTACAGACTCCAGATACAAAATAGGGGAAGAGCTTGAAGGCTCTTCCCCTATTTATGACGTTTAACACCTGACCCCACAGAGGTGAGGCCGGGTGACTGTCGGGGGTACTTAAGCCAAGGTGGCTTTAGCTTTCTCGACAATCGCAGCAAACGCCGCTTTTTCGTTCACTGCCAGATCAGCCAGAACCTTACGGTCGATCTCGATGGACGCTTTTTTCAGGCCGGCGATGAAACGGCTGTAGGACAGACCGTTGATACGTGCACCAGCGTTGATACGAGCGATCCACAGAGCGCGGAACTGACGTTTTTTCTGACGACGGTCACGGTAGGCGTATTGGCCTGCCTTGATTACCGCTTGCTTGGCAACACGGAATACGCGCGAGCGAGCGCCGTAGTAGCCTTTAGCAAGTTTCAGAATTTTTTTGTGACGTTTACGGGCAATGACGCCACGCTTTACACGAGCCATGAGTTACTTCCTCTATTCTTGACTAAATTAACGAAGGCGCAGCATGCGCTCGACTTTTGCCACGTCACACGGTGCCAGCAAGCTGCTACCGCGCAGTTGACGCTTACGCTTGGTCGACATTTTAGTCAGGATGTGGCTCTTGAAAGCGTGCTTGTGCTTGATACCGTTAGCAGTTTTCAGAAACCGCTTAGCAGCACCACTTTTAGTTTTCATTTTTGGCATGTTCGGATACTCCGCATTCAGTTGATAAACATAATCAGAAGGCCTGCCGTGCCCTGTTGATTACTTCTTCTTTTTCGGGGCGATGACCATGATCAGCTGGCGTCCTTCCATCTTAGGATGCTGTTCGACCGAACCGTACTCGAGCAAGTCACCTTCAACTCGCTTGAGGAGTTCCATCCCCAGCTCCTGGTGGGCCATCTCACGGCCGCGGAATCGCAAGGATACCTTGGCCCTGTCCCCATCACTCAGGAAACGTACCAGGTTGCGCAGTTTTACCTGGTAATCCCCTTCCTCCGTCCCTGGACGAAACTTGATTTCTTTAACCTGGATCTGCTTCTGGTTTTTCTTGGCCGCAGCAATCTGCTTCTTCTTCTCGAAGATCGACTTGCCGTAGTCCATCAGCTTGCAAACAGGGGGTACTGCATCGGCGGAAATTTCCACCAAATCGAGCTTGGCTTCTTCAGCCTTAAGAAGCGCGTCTTCAATTGACACAATCCCAAGCTGCTCGCCTTCAGCCCCAATTAACCGAACCTCGCGTGCCGAGATATTCTCGTTGATCGGGGCCTTCGGTGCAGCTCGTTTATCTTGTCTCATTTCACGCTTAATAATAATTACTCCGAATCTGGGCGACCACGCCGGGAAACCGCTTG
The DNA here is from genome assembly GCF_059415465.1 of Pseudomonas sp. GW821-FHT10C09. Lineage (NCBI taxonomy): Bacteria > Pseudomonadati > Pseudomonadota > Gammaproteobacteria > Pseudomonadales > Pseudomonadaceae > Pseudomonas > Pseudomonas sp. GW821-FHT10C09. The sequence goes on along the minus strand of NZ_JBWKNG010000008.1, from coordinate 13,571 downwards.
CGCGAGAAACTCAGCGAACTGGGCGACGGGCATCGAGCCCAGGTCAGCACCTTCACGAGTACGCACAGCGACAGTCTGCATCTCGACTTCCCGATCTCCGATAACCAAGAGATAGGGAACCTTGAGCAAAGTATGCTCGCGGATTTTAAAGCCGATCTTTTCATTTCTCAAGTCAGACTTGGCACGAAATCCGCTTTCGTTGAGGGTTTTTTCAACTTCAGCAGCAAAATCGGCTTGTTTATCAGTGATATTCATAATCACTGCCTGGGTCGGAGCCAGCCACGCAGGGAATGCACCCTCGTAGTGCTCGATCAGGATTCCGACGAAACGTTCGAAGGAGCCCAGGATCGCCCGGTGCAACATTACCGGGTGCTTGCGACTGTTGTCTTCGGAGACGTATTCGGCTCCCAGACGGACAGGCAGGTTAAAATCGAGCTGAAGGGTACCACACTGCCAGACACGACCGAGGCAATCTTTCAGCGAGAACTCGATCTTCGGACCGTAGAACGCACCTTCGCCCGGCTGCAGATCGTACGGCAGGCCCGCGCTATCAAGGGCTGCAGCCAATGCCGCTTCGGCGCGATCCCACAATTCGTCGGAACCCACGCGTTTTTCCGGACGAGTGGACAGCTTCATCTCGACGTCCTTGAAGCCGAAATCGGCATAAACGTCCATGGTCAGCTTGATGAACGCTGCGGATTCAGCCTGCATCTGCTCTTCAGTGCAGAAGATGTGGGCGTCATCCTGAGTGAACGCACGCACACGCATGATGCCGTGCAGCGCACCCGATGGCTCGTTACGGTGGCAAGCACCGAATTCGGCCAGACGCATCGGCAACTCGCGATAGCTTTTCAGGCCCTGATTGAACACTTGCACGTGGCAAGGGCAGTTCATTGGCTTGATGGCGTAGTCGCGGTTTTCCGACTGAGTGGTGAACATGTTGTCGGCGTAGTTGGCCCAGTGCCCGGATTTCTCCCACAGGCTGCGGTCAACGACCTGAGGAGTCTTGATCTCCAGGTAGCCGTTGTCGCGCTGAACCTTGCGCATGTACTGCTCGAGAACCTGGTACAGAGTCCAGCCGTTCGGGTGCCAGAACACCATGCCCGGCGACTCTTCCTGGGTGTGGAACAAGCCCAGGCGCTTGCCGATCTTGCGGTGATCGCGTTTTTCAGCTTCTTCGATGCGCTGGATGTAAGCCGCCAGCTGCTTCTTGTCTGCCCATGCAGTGCCGTAAACGCGCTGCAATTGCTCGTTCTTGGCATCGCCACGCCAGTAGGCGCCGGACAACTTGGTCAGCTTGAAGGATTTCAGGAAACGCGTGTTCGGCACGTGCGGGCCGCGGCACATGTCGACGTATTCTTCGTGATAGTACAGGCCCATGGCCTGTTCGTTCGGCATGTCCTCGACCAGGCGCAGCTTGTAGTCTTCTCCGCGGGCCTTGAACACTTCGATCACTTCGGCGCGCGGAGTGACTTTCTTGATCACGTCGTAATCTTTTTCGATCAGCTGTTGCATGCGCTGTTCGATGGCGGCCAGGTCGTCCGGAGTAAAAGGACGCTCGAAGGCGATGTCGTAATAGAAGCCTTCGTCAATGACCGGCCCGATCACCATTTTGGCGGTCGGGTACAACTGCTTGACCGCGTGGCCAACCAGGTGGGCGCAAGAGTGGCGAATGATCTCCAGCCCCTCTTCATCCTTTGGCGTAATGATTTGCAGCGTGGAATCGCTGTCGATGATGTCGCTGGCGTCGACCAGCTTGCCATTGACCTTGCCAGCCACGGTAGCTTTGGCCAAGCCAGCACCAATGGATGCGGCGACCTCGGCTACGGAAACCGGGTGATCGAATGAACGTTGACTGCCGTCGGGAAGAGTAATAGTTGGCATGGCGCCTCCTCTCCTAGTGGTGACCCCTACCAAAGGTCACGTGGGTTGGGATGAGCCAGTACAAGATCCGATCCAGGCCATTCAATGACGAACGCCTGCCTTACAGCGGCAGGAGCCTTGCGGCCAACCGGAAAACCGAACCAGAGTGACTGGGATTCAAATCAGGGTTATTCGCGCAATTGCCGCCACCGGGACTGAAGGTCATCCGGAGCTTGCAAATGCCCGAGCGGGCCATGCTAGCACAGATGAACGGTCGTCGACGCCTGCGTACCCAGACAATGAAGATTTCCACACTTTTACCGCGCAGAGTGAACTTGAGATGTACGGGCCACCTCAAATAGGCTGAGAATCGCTACAGATTATCGACCCCAAGGAGTTCCTGACATGCGTCTTACCCGTCTTTTTGCCTTCGCCGCCCCGTTAGCCCTGCTGCTGCCACTGAGCGCACACGCTGCCTGGCCAACCGGTGTGAAAGCCCAGTACATGAGCGATTGCACCAAAGCTGCCAGCCAAAGCGTCAATCCGGCCGAAGCGCAGAAGCACTGTGCATGTGGTGCCGACGTACTCGAGAAGAAATTCACCACCCAAGAGATCGCGCTTTTGATGGATAAACAGAATCCACCTGGTGCCGATTTGAGCCAGCGCGCACTGAAAGAAATCGCGGTGTGCCGAGTTCAAAAATAAGGGTGCATAGCTCGGATTTTGAAGCATTGGCAGGTCAAAATCAGCCAAAAAAGGGCTGATTTACATAATTTACGCAGGTTTTATGGCTTTTTTTACTGCCCTGTTTTTTAGCGCAAAGCCGCTTAAACCGGGGCCTCCAGCCATTCGACGCGACGAAAAGCATGCTATATGAGGGCAAACAGCACGTCCGGGGGGCTCCCAAAGCGAACATTTCGACTATGATACTCCGGTGTGCCCAGTTGGCCTGAGCAGCACAGCACTACTGAAAATATATGTTTCTTGGAGATACACCATGTCTAATCGCCAAACCGGCACCGTTAAATGGTTCAACGATGAAAAAGGCTTCGGCTTCATCACTCCTCAAGGTGGCGGTGACGACCTGTTCGTACACTTCAAAGCTATCGAAAGCGACGGTTTCAAAAGCCTGAAAGAAGGCCAAACCGTTTCCTTCGTGGCTGAGAAAGGCCAAAAGGGTATGCAAGCTGCACAAGTCCGCGCTGAGTAATTTTCAGCCGCACTAAAAAAACCCCGTCCATGTGACGGGGTTTTTTATGGGCGAAACAAAAGTCTGGTGCGATCAGCCGCAGTTGACGCGAGTGACTACCCGATTGGCATCGGTGTTCAGGTTCAGGCGATCAGAGCGATACTCCAGGGTCACCATGTCGTTGGGCGACAGGAACCGTGCGTTCTGTGCGCCTGCGCGAGTGCGCGCCTGTTCCAGCAGTTCGGGCGAAGCCGCTTTGCCAACAGTGAATTGCGCAGCCTTTGATTCGCAGCGGCTATGACCCGTGTCAGTCGTCGTTACAGGGTCAGTTGCTGGCTCGGATGACGTGCTGCTGCAACCTGCGAGCAGAGTGACGACCAGCACAGCACCCAATGACGCGAGCTTCCAAGGCATGAAGCCTCCTTTTCAATAATTAAGCAGAGATCGTGCGACCGCCATTTCGGCGTTAGGTTTCAAGGTGAATGCCCTCACCCTGCCCTCGACCCGCACAAGCGCAGAGTTTGCCTGAGCATCGCCCTGCCCTTCAGCACTCAATCGTGACTGAATATGAACAGCGCTCAATAAACGTCGATGTAGTCGTACGGCGGGTTCGGCCAGTTCTCTTTCAGCGCGTTGAAAATCTGCATGACCCAGACTTCGTCGCTGGCAGCGACCAATCCTACATAGCCCGAGCCTTTGGCCCACGTCTCTAGCCGAAAACGCAGCCCGCCGATGTCAGTGCCGCCTACGACCCCTGAGGAGATATAGGCAATGCCGCTTTGGGTGACCCGCAGCTGAGTGTGTTCATCGTCACTGGCGGAGGCCAACAGCTGGCGCACTGCCTCAAGGGTCAAACCGTCGGGAGTGTTCAAATCGATCTGCACAGCGCGGTCCTTGAAAATTCGTCAAAGACCAAGTGTCGCATAGCCCTCCTCCCATGCCTAAGTCGGAGTGCCAAACGCCGCGCAAAATGGTTAACTCGATACTCAGACTTCCCCGACTTCACGAGCGCCATCATGACCACCGTAAGCATCGACGCCGACATCAAAGCCAAATGGCAGGACGGACACAGCTCTTACAGCCCAAGCAGTACGGAAGAGCTTGCCATTATCGGTATCGATCTATTGGTCCGGGACCTTGGGACCGAGGCCGCCCAGTCGTTCATCGGGCAGATCTTCGAAAAACACCTGGCAGACCAAAAAGCAGCACTGGAGGCAGGACGGGTGTAAAACCCGCAGGCTGGCACCTGCGGGCATGCGGCTTACTTCAAACGGGCCAGACGCTGCGTCAGCAAGTCGAAGAAGCCCTGGGCATCGCCACTCTCAACCCAGAAAGCGTTCTTTGGCGCTTTCAGGCCGTCATACCAGTCAACGATGGTTTGACCAAAGGTCGGGCCTTCGCGGCTGTCTACGACCACGTTGACCGAGCGACCGCTAAACAGCTCAGGCTTGAGCAGGTAGGCGATGACGGTGGCGTCATGCACCGGGCCACCCGGAATGCCGTAGTGCTCCATGTCATCCTTGATGTATGCATTAAGAATATCGCCCACCAGCTTGCTGGCGTTGTTGTTGATCGCCGCGATCTGTTTCAGGCGCGATTCGCTGGTGAGGATCTTGTGGGTCACGTCCAGAGGTAGATAAGTCAGCTTAACGCCACTTTTCAACACTACTTCGGCGGCCTGCGGATCGGCGAACAAGTTGAACTCGGCGACCGGCGTAATGTTGCCGCCGTTGAAGTGCGCACCGCCCATGATCACCACTTCCTTGATGCCCTGAACGATTTCAGGTTCCTGGATCAATGCCAGGGCCAGGTTGGTTTGCGGGCCGAGCATGGCGATGGTGATGCTGTGGGGTTTGGCCGTTTTCAAGGTGTCGATCAGGTAATTGACCGCGCTGCCTTCAGCCAGCGCCTTCTTGGGCTCGTGCACGGTGACGCCTGACAGCCCTTCCTTGCCATGAATGTTCTCGGCATAGATCGGCGTGCGCATCAGCGGCTTCGGCGCACCGGCATAAACCGGTACGTCTTCACGCCCCGCCCATTCACGGGCCAGACGCGCGTTACGCGATGTCTTGTCCAGACGCACGTTGCCGGCCACGGTGGTCAGCGCACGAATGTTCAGCTCTTCGGGCGATGCCAGGGCAAACAGCAAGGCGACCACGTCGTCGGTACCCGGATCCGTGTCGATGATCAAGTCGATCTTTTCCGCCGCGTGGGCGCTCGTTGCAGTAATCAGGGACAAAAGCAGCAGACTCCGAAGCAGATGATGCAACTTCATAGCATAGCGGGGCATATCGCACTCCTTGTGCGTGGGGAAAAACGAATGGATACAGCGCTAGAACGTCACCCCCGACACCAGCACGATGTTGCAGTACGGCGCACATTCGCCGGTACGAACAATCGCCCGCGCCTGCCGGCTCAGGACCTTGAACTGGTCGTGACTGAGCAACTCGCGCGTACCCAGAGCGCCGTCAACATTCAACTCGTCCAGAACACTCAATGCCGGCGGCTGCTTGTCGAGAATCTCGCGGGCCAGCACATGGCTTTCGACCTGCATTTCGCTTAGCACAACTTTCAAGGTACTGATGAAGTCCGGAATCCCCTGGGTCAGCGCCAGATCAATCAGTTCGACACCTGGCGGTACCGGCAGACCGGCATCACCGATCACGACCAGGTCGCCATGACCCAGCGAGGCAATCAGCCGCGACAACGCGACATTAAGCAGCGGTGTTTTTTTCATGGTGCTTTAAACGCCTGTACGTCGGACAAGGTGGGAATCGAGGGTTGCGCGCCAGCCCGGGTGACCGACAAGGCTGCGGCAACCTGACCGAAGCGGATCGCATCCGCTTCGCTGCTGCCAGACGCTAATGCGGCGGCAAAGCCACCGACAAAGGTGTCCCCTGCGGCGGTGGTATCGACGGCTTTGACCTTCGGTGCCGGGAAATGCTCCAGACGCGAGCCGTCGGCGAACAGCGAGCCTTGGGCGCCCAAGGTGATAATCACTTTACCCACGCCCAGGGCGATCAATCGGGTTGCGGCGGTTTCTGCCGACACCAGGGAATCCACCGTCAACCCCGTCAGGGCTGAGGCTTCGCTTTCGTTGGGGATCAGGTAATCGATGGCGGCAAACCAGTCCGCCGGCAATGGGCGGCTGGCGGGCGCAGGGTTGAGAATGACGGTCTTGCCCAGCTCACGCCCCCGCTTGAGGGCATGGCCCACCGTTGCATCCGGTACTTCCAGCTGACAAATAATCACATCCGCCGCCTGCACCACGGCGTCAAAACGGTCGATGACTTGCGGCGTCAGCGATCCGTTGGCACCCGCGACAATGACAATGGCGTTCTGACTGTTGTCATCGACCACGATCAATGCGACACCGCTGGAATCTTCAACCGTACTGACGGCCTGACAATCGATGCCCTCGACCAACAAGGCCCCGCGCAGCTCGGCGCCATACGCATCGTTGCCCACGCAACCGACCATCGACACCTCGGCACCCAAACGGGCTGCCGCGACGGCCTGATTGGCGCCCTTGCCACCGGATACCGTGGCAAACGACTGTCCGATCAGCGTTTCACCGCCACGCGGCAGCCTTGGGGCCCGGGTTACCAGGTCCATGTTCAGACTGCCTATCACCACTACTTTTGCTGGCATACATTGCTACTCATTAATTCTGTGTCTGCAGTGCTTCTTGTTTAGCGGCGCAGTGTTTCAACGAAACTGGGCGAACACGCCGGCGAGCGGCGCGGTCGACTCTCGCAGCACAATGCTGGGCGTCACGATGCGCTGATCGGTGGCCATGTCCGGCTTGGCGATCCTGCGCAAAAGCACTTCAGCCGCCATCTCACCGAGCTGCAGGATCGACTGCCCCACCGTGGTCAGCGCCGGGTAGACATAACGGCTCATCTGGATATCGTCGAAACCAATCACCGACAGCTCGCTCGGTACGCGAACATTGCGTTCAGCGGCTGCGCGCAACACGCCGATGCCGATCATGTCGTTACCGGCAAAGATCGCACTGGGTGGATTGCGCTCCAGCAAAATCGCTGCCGCGCTATAACCGCCGGTGCTGGTGAAGTCGCTTTCCAGCATGCGCTCGCGATTCACCTCGACGCCCGCCTCTTGCAAGGCACTGCAATAACCGGCCAAACGCATCTGTGCCACGCTGGTACCCGCCGGACCGCCGATCATGGCGATGTCCCGATGCCCCAGTTCCAGCAGATGCCGAGTGGCCAGATAGGCGCCGTATTCGTGATCGATGCGTACCAGATCGGCATTCACGCCGTCCAGCCCGCGGTCGACGATGACCATCGGTGTGCGGACACCGGCCAGACCTTCCGCCAGCCCCGCATCGCCGCCGGCCGATGCCACGATCAAACCGTCGATGCGTTTTTCGAGCAATACGCGAAGATAGCTGCGCTGCTTGTCCGGGTTGTCGTCGGAGTTGCAGAGAATGACGCAATACCCCTTGCGCTCGCAGTAATCCTCGATGCCTCGGGCCAATTCGGCGAAGTACGGGTTGAGGCTGTTAGGCACCAGCAATCCGATGGTCGCGGTGGTTTTGGCTTTCAATGAACGGGCTACGGCGCTCGGCACGTAGTCCAGGGTCTTGATCGCCTCTTCGACCTTGATCCGCACCTCCTGACTGACCGGCCGGGTCTTGTTCACCACATGGGACACCGTGGTGTAGGAAATGCCCGCGAGTGCGGCTACATCCTTGATCGTTGCCATGATTCAGGTCCGCCGGCTTGCGCGCTGACTGCGATAAGTATCAAGCACCACCGCCACCACGATCACCGCGCCGGTGATGATGCGTTTGGTGGGCTCGGTCGCGCCAATCTGCGCGAGGCCCGCGGCCAACACGGAAATGATCAGGACGCCGAAGAAGGTGCTGATCACCGAACCACGACCACCCATCAAGCTTGTACCACCGATGACGACAGCGGCGATGACCTGCAACTCCAGCCCGGAGCCGGCATTCGGATCCGCAGCCTCGAGCCTGGAAATCTGAAACAACGCGGCAATACCGGCCAGCAGCCCCATCAGGCTGAACACCAGAATCTTGTAGGGCTTTGGATTGATCCCTGCCAGACGCACCGCTTCTTCATTGGTGCCGATGCCGATCAGGTAGCGACCGAACACCGTACGGGTCAGCACGGCCTGGGCAATGATGATAATCAGCAAGGCAATGATGAACGAAGGCGAGATGCCGAAGGCAATCGGGTTGGACAACCAGGCGAAGGCATCACCGATATAAGCGGTGCGCGATCCGGTCATCTGATACGCCACGCCACGGGCCATTTCCAGCACGCCCAGCGACACGATGAACGACGGAATCCGCCAGGCCACGGTGATCGAACCGGTGATGGTCCCGGCCAATGCCGCCGCCGCCATGCCGAGCAACGCGGCGGGCAGAACGCTCCAGCCCCAGCCGAGAATCGCCACGCTGACCGTTGATGCCGCCAGCGCCAACACCGAACCGACCGAGAGGTCGATACCGCCGATAATCAACACGAACGTCATGCCGACCGCCAGCACCATCAGATCGGGAATCTGGTTGGCCAGGGTGCTGAACGTGTCATAAGAAAGAAAGTGGCTGCTCAATACCGAGAACAGCGCAATCATCGCCAGCAAGGCACCGGCCAGGCCCAGATAGGTGCCCAGGCCGTAGAAGTTGCTACTACGTTTGCCGGCAGAAGATGCAGTTTTCATGGAAGGTCCCTAGGCGCTGCTTCATTGAGCAACGCATCACGTTTTTGGTAGCCGGCAAAAGCGGCGGCAAGCAAGTCATCCTGGGTCCAGCTGTCGCGCTCGAACGTCTCGATCAGGCGTCCCGCCGACAGCACGCCGATCCGGTCGCAGATCAGCATCAGCTCGCGCAGATCACTGGACACCACCACCAGCGCCTTGCCCTGTCGGGTCAGCTCGCCGAGTAACGCATAAATGTCGAATTTGGCACCGACATCGATGCCGCGGGTGGGCTCGTCAAACAACATCACCGAGCAATCACGCTCGAGCCAGCGGCCGATCACGACCTTTTGCTGGTTGCCGCCGGACAGTTCGGAGACCAATTGTGTCGGGCTCGAACTGCGGATGCGCATAGCGTCGATCTGACGCTGGGCCAGGGACATCTCGTCGCCGTTGTTGACGAATCCGCCACTGGAAATCACCGGCATGTTGCCCAACGCAATGTTGGCGCTGATCGACTGGGTCAGCAGCAAGCCTTCGCCCTTGCGGTCTTCCGTGATCAGGGCGATGCCGTGACCCACTGCATCGGCCGGCGAGCGGATACTCACCACCTGAGCCGGAGACCCGAGCGCGACCGTGCCACTGTCCGGAATGTCGGCACCGAAGATCAGGCGCAGCAACTCGGTGCGCCCTGCCCCGATCAATCCGGAGATCCCGTAGATTTCGCCGGCACGCACTTCGAAGGACACATCGCGAACCTTGTCCGAACGGGTCAGGCCTTTGACCGTCAACGCCGGAGCGCCAATCTTGCGCGGCCCCATGTCCATGTGTTCACCGAGCTCACGACCGACCATCAACGTGACCAGTTGCTCGCTGTTGTAATTGGCCATCGGTTCGACGCAGACCAGGTTGCCGTCGCGCAACACCGCAATGCGCTGGGCAACCCGCGCCAGTTCTTCGAGACGGTGAGAGATATAGATGATCGACACGCCGCGGGATTGCAGGCGGGTGATCTGCTCGAACAGCATCTCGACTTCACGAGCCGTCAGCATGGCCGTCGGTTCATCGAGGATCAGTACATGGCAATCGCCAATAAGGTTGCGGGCGATCTCGACCATTTGCTGATGGCCAATACCGAGGTCACCGACCAGAGTGTCCGGGTCAATCGCGTCGAGACCGACCTGGGCCATGGCCTCGATCGCCGCTTTGCGCAACTGCTTGCGACTGATCCAGCCGCCGTTGCTGGGCAAGTTGTCGAGAAACAGATTTTCCGCCACCGACAGGGTCGGCAACAGATTAAGCTCTTGCATGACCATGCGAATGCCCAGGTCTTCGGCCTGGGTCCGGCTGCCGGGACGGTAATCCTGACCCTGGAATTGCATCTGGCCAGTGGTCGGCGTGACCAACCCGCCGATGATCTTCGACAGCGTGCTTTTGCCGGCGCCATTCTCACCGGTCAGCGCCAACACTTCACCGCGGATCAGCGTCAGGTCGATGCCGGTCAGCACCGGCTGGGCGTAGGTCTTACCGATACCACTGACCGTGAGGACAGCGTTCGGAGCGCAAACGGACATAAAACTCTCCCTGTGCTCGCCCGGACGGGCGAGCACCAGTGTGTCGCCAGAAGGCTTACTTGGTGACCAGTTCTACCGGGGTTTCGATCACGCCGTTGGTGCCGCTGTCGACCTTCTCGCCCTTGATGATTTTCAGCGCAGTCTCGATACCGAACACGGCTTGTCGGGCTGCAAACTGGTCGGCGGTGGCCAGCACGCGACCATCCTTGAGCATCGGCTTGATCGCATTGATGTTGTCGTAACCGACCACTTGCACCTTGCCGGCCTTGCCCGCTGCACGCACTGCGGAAACGGCACCGACGGCCATGCTGTCGTTGCCGGCCAGCAGGGCTTTGACATCCGGGTATTCGCTGAGGATCGAGGCAGCAACCTTGTTGCCCTTGTCGATCTCCCAATCACCGGACTGCAACGAAACGACTTTGATCTGCGCCGCTTCCATTGCGTCTTTGAAACCCGCAGTGCGGGCCTGGGCATTGGTGGTGGTGGACACACCTTCGATGATGCCGACTTCGTCACCGGCCTTCAGTTGCTTGGCCAGGTACTCGCCGACCAGACGCGCGCCCTTGCGGTTATCCGGGCCTACGAATGGCACCGACATATTCTTGCTTTTGAGGACTGTCGGGTCCAGTTGGTTGTCGATGTTGATTACGGTGATGCCGGCATCGATGGCTTTCTTGATCACCGGAACCATGGCCTTGGAATCCGCCGGGGCGATGACCAGGGCATTGACCTTGGCGAGGATCATTTGCTCGACGATGCGCGTCTGGCCAGCCGTGTCCGTTTCGTCCTTGATGCCATTGGAGATCAGGTCGAATTCGCCGGAGTGGTCTTTTTGATAAGCCTTGGCGCCGTCTTCCATGGTGAGGAAGAATTCATTGGCCAGGGATTTCATGACCAGCGCGACTTTGGGTTTTTCAGGCGATTCGGCGAATGCCGATGAGACGGGCAGCGCGGCGGATGCGACAGCCAGCATAGCGACAGCAAGAAGACGTCCAGCGAATGGCAGCTTCATGGGTTCACTCCGATCTTATGATTATTGTGAGCAATGCTTGCGCTGGAGTAATGCCTGCACTCCGATCGTCGACGGAACGAGCCACCCACAGGATCGCGCAAACGTTTGCGTAGACCGAACTATGCGAACCCTGCTGCTATTTGTCAACGGCCTGTTTTGTGTCTCCGTTGGCAAACTCCGACCCGCCACGTTATGCAACGGTGCTGATCAAGCCACCGGTGCTGGAGTCCTTGGCCAGTTCTTTCACCAGACTGCCCGCCACTTGTGACAGCGCGCCGTTGGTGTCGGCGATTTGCCCCTGGATCGACATCACCGCCGTGGCTTTAGCTTCTGGAGTCGGATACGGAGCTGCCTGAGCGGCCGCCAATTGTTGCTGTTGTTCGCGCAACTGCTGTTGCAATTCCTGCATGCGCTTGAGCAGTACCTGCACCGCAATACTTTGGGTGCTGCCGCCCTTGGACTTGGATTCATCCGGAGCACCGCCACCGGTTCGAACCTGGTTGTCGCTACCCTCTTCCTTCCCAAAAACTTGAGTCGCGGTGTCGGCCGTCGCTTCGCTCAAGGCATTGATCGTCGACGGGGACTTGCCGCCAATGGTGACCGCGCCCGCATTTGGAAAACCAACAGAAAACGACATGGGAACTCCTGTAAGAAAAATAACCTTAACGAGGCATCGACCTGTGCGAGGGTTTCTTTAGCATTGATTCTTGATTTGGCAAGACGACCTTCTCTACAAACGTCGTAGGCATTTTCGGAGAGCCGAACGCAAACGCTCAACCTATTCGGAAACCCGGACACCCTCATGTTTAATCACGACCAACGCCTAGTAAATTATTGATACAAATCAAATAGTTAAAAGTTTTTCTCATTCAACGTTTGGCTGGTACAGATCCTGCTCTTCACCTACACCCCCGGCGTTCAGATCTGCCGGGGGCGTATCTAGATGAACTTGCATCAGCACCGTCTGACTACTAGAGAGAAAATAATGAAATCTGCCTTCAACACTTTTATTCCGGGCGCTTTGGCCCTCCTGCTGCTACTCCCTACCGCCCTTCAGGCAAAAGAAGTCGAAACGCAACAGAAACTGGCGAACGTGGTCATTCTGGCCACCGGCGGCACCATCGCCGGCGCGGGTGCGAGCGCTGCCAACAGCGCGACGTATCAAGCGGCAAAAGTCGGCATCGAACAATTGATTGCCGGCGTTCCGGAACTCAGCCAATTGGCTAACGTTCGTGGCGAACAGGTCATGCAGATCGCCTCGGAAAGCATCACCAACGACAACCTGCTTCAGCTGGGCCGTCGCGTAGCCGAGCTGGCAGACAGCAAAGACGTCGATGGCATCGTAATCACTCACGGCACCGACACCCTGGAAGAAACCGCCTACTTCCTGAACCTGGTGGAAAAGACTGACAAGCCGATCATCGTTGTCGGTTCCATGCGCCCAGGCACCGCGATGTCAGCCGACGGCATGCTCAACCTGTACAACGCCGTCGCCGTCGCCAGCAGCAAAGAAGCCCGTGGCAAGGGCGTCCTCGTGACCATGAACGATGAGATCCAGTCGGGTCGCGACGTCAGCAAGATGATCAACATCAAGACCGAGGCGTTTAAAAGTGCCTGGGGCCCGCTGGGCATGGTGGTCGAAGGTAAATCCTACTGGTTCCGTCTGCCAGCCAAGCGCCACACCATGGACTCGGAATTCGACATCAAAACCATCAAGAGCCTGCCTGACGTAGAAATCGCCTATTCCTACGGCAACGTTAGCGACACGGCGTACAAGGCACTGGCTCAGTCCGGCGCCAAGGCGATCATCCACGCCGGCACCGGCAATGGCTCGGTGTCCTCGCGCGTAGTTCCGACCTTGCAAGCCCTGCGCAAGGATGGCGTGCAAATCATTCGTTCGTCCCACGTCAACGCAGGCGGTTTCGTACTGCGCAATGCCGAACAGCCTGACGACAAATACGACTGGGTGGTTGCGCACGACTTGAACCCGCAAAAAGCCCGCATCCTGGCCATGGTTGCACTGACCAAGACCAACGACAGCAAAGAACTGCAACGGATGTTCTGGGAATACTGATTCGCCCTCGCCCGACCGGTCCTGGTCGGGCACGTTCTTGACCACTCGTCAGCGTTGACGAGTGGTTCACGCCCCAGGCAAAACTCCGATAAAAGTTTGGTTCTTCACGGAATCCCGGGAAACACAGAAACAAGAACGCCGATTTGATTGATGATGTTCGTGCGAGCAAACACA